>NZ_JBVVUU010000007.1:0-16819 GCF_056032925.1 Aeribacillus sp. JST-2 | reverse complement strand
TCTTCATAGCCAATGGCTCTTCCTTTGTCTGCAGAAAACTCATGGCGATTCACGCCTTTTAATACAATTCGTTTGCCATTGATTTTCATTAAGCCGTCTTTTATCTCAAACGTGCGGAAGCCGATTTTGCAGCTTTCAAATTCAATGACCCCGCCATGTTCATCTTTCAAACAGAGAACAAGCGTATATAGATGAGGCTTTTCCGCGCTCCATTTCAAAGGATTTTCAACGAAAGCAGAGACCCGGACTTCTTGTTCAGCTGCGCCGTTCATGAAATCGACCGAAACAGGCTTCGTGACAACCAGCTGTCCGTTTTGATCAAACAGCTGCGCCTCGAGCAGCAGGCCTTTCCGTTCTTGACAAAAATAATTGCAAATTTTTGCTTGAACGTTTAAATCAGCATGTTCATAATTGTCATCCAACTTTGTTTGCACAAAGAAATCCCATATGTGAATGTGCGGTGTAGCGTACAAATAAACATCCCGAAAAATGCCGCTTAATCTCCAAAAGTCTTGATCTTCAAGCCAGCTTGCATCGCACCAACGATAAACTTCAACTGCCAGTTTATTCTCTCCATCTGTTAAATAAGGGGTTACATCAAATTCCGCCGGTGTAAAGGAATCTTCGCTGTAACCGACAAACTCCCCGTTCAGCCAAACATAAAAGGCGGATTCCACACCTTGAAAGCTGATAAAAACAGGAAGCCCTTTCCATGATTCCGGCACGGTGAAAGTTGTGATATATTGGCCAACTGGGTTGTATTTTGTTGGAGCAAATGGCGGTTTTATATCCTCTATCTCTTCCCACGGATAACGGATATTCGTATATTGAGGGTAATCATACCCTTGCAGCTGCCAGTGCCCCGGAACTTTTATATCATCCCAATTGCTGCTGTCAAAAGCGATCTTATAAAATTCTTTGTTTCTTTTCTCAGGGTTTTCTGAAAAAGCAAACTTCCACTGCCCGTTTAAAGACTGATAATAATCGGACTCTTCTCTCTTTCCTCTTAATGCCTCTTCCAATGTTTTATAAGGCATAAGCGTTGCGTGCGCTTTCATTCTGTTTAATTGAAAAATTTCCGGGTTGTGGTTCCACTCCGGATACCCGTTTTTTGGCGGAGTATAAACATATTTTTTTAACGGCTTTTCCATGATCATCCCTCATTTCATCATTATTGTTTATTTGATAGATCCCATCATACCGGCAACAAAATGCTTTTGCATAAAGAAAAAAACAAACGCTGTCGGCAATGTTGAAATAACGATCGCCGTCATGATAACACCATAATCAGGCGCATACCCTGCGCCGAGGTTCGAAATAAGGAGCGGAATCGTTTTCTTTTCCGGAGATTGCAAAACAACTAAAGGCCACAAATAATTATTCCAACTGCTCATAAACGTAATAATAGCTGCTGCCGCATATGTTGTTTTCATCGACGGGACGAAAATGCGGAAAAATATTCCCAGCTCACTTAAGCCATCTATTCTGCCGGCCTCGATCAGCTCCTTCTGAAACATCTTTGTATTTTGGCGAAAAAAGAAGATCAAAAAAGCAGTGGTGACCGTCGGCAATATGACTGCAGCCAGCGTGTCAATTCCAATAAAAGGGAAAGTCTGCGTAATCCTCCCGAACATCCGATACAACGGAACCATCAGTGCAGCAAAAGGAATCATCATGGATAACAACAAAATGTTAAAGACAATATCTTTCCCTTTGCTTTTGTAAATTTCAAAACCGTAACCTGCCAATGATGCAATCAATAGAGCCGCTACTGTCGTCACAATGGCGATGATGGCTGAATTGATGAACGCCGGAACAAGATCTACCGTTGTAAATAAAGATTGAATGTTTTGCAGCAAATAACCGCCGGGAAGGATACGCCCTTTGGTAACATCAACCGATTTATTTGTCATGCTTACAATCATCCAAAGAAACGGAAAAATGGACACAAATGCTGCCATACTTAAAAAAGCATATATTAATATTGTTTTCAACTTAAACATTGCGATCACCTGCCGCTTTAAACTGAATAATGGAAAGAATGATAATAAGGATGACAATAACATAGGAAACGGTTGCCGCATATCCAAAATCCGGCGTGTATTCAAATGAGAGATTATAAATATATTGAGAGATTGAGATTGTCGCATTGCCCGGACCGCCCTTTGTAATATTCATAATCTCATCAAAAATTTGTAATGTTCCGATAGTTGAGGTTATCGATGTAAATAAAATGATCGGCTTTAACAACGGAACCGTGATTTTAAAAAATTGCTGAAAAGGTGAAGCTCCATCCATTTTAGCCGCTTCATAGATGGACTGGTCGACATGCTGCAGGGCTGATAAATAAAAAATCATATTGTAGCCCGTCCACCGCCACGTAATGGCGATAATAATGGTGATCTTTGCCCAAAAAGGGTCAGTAAGCCAATCAATAGCTTCCGGAATGATCGACAGTTTCATGAGCACTATATTAACGAGACCATCTTCCGCAAATAAATATTTAAAAATGACCGAATACGCAACAAGAGAAGTGACGCATGGCAAAAAGATAGCCGTTCGAAAAAATCCTTTCCATTTCAATGTTTTGTCATTTAACAAGACAGCGATAAACAAAGCCAGCACGATCATGATAGGCACTTGAACGATTAAATAGATAAACGTGTTGGTAACGGCTGCAATAAAGGTTGGATCCATAAATAATCTTTTGTAATTGTCCAGACCTGCAAAATGCAGATTTGCTCCGGGTCCGGACTGGAATGACAACAGTAATGCCTGAAGCATTGGATAGAAGTAAAACAGGCAAATCAAAACTACTGATGCAATGACAAACAACCATCCAATGGCATTTTTTTTCAGTCTGACACTCACGGTTTCTCACTCCTTGACTCCGCTTAAAGAATAAAACCAAGGGCAAGGTTTCCTGCCAAACAATGTCAGGCAGCTGCCCAAGGCTTTTAATTAAGAAAATGAAATTAATGAAGTTGTGCTTCCGCTTGTTTTTGCGCATCATTCAGAACATCGTCAATATCTTTGCCGTTCAAATAATTTTGCATTTCAGCGACAAGAATATCTTCAATCGCATACGTGTGCATTCCATAGTTCACACCTTTTATTTCTTTCATCCACTTTGAAAAATCCGATACAATCGATTGTCCGCCAAAGAATTCATCTTTGCTTTCATAAGCTTTTCCTTCTGCAGCGGGTTTATAAGTGCCTAAAGCTCCAACGTCCGTGACTAATCTTTGATAGAAATCAACATTCGAGCCGAATGTTTTGGCAAGGAATTCCGCCGCTTTTTCTTTCCCCGGGATATTTAATACATAAAATGAACTTCCGCCCAGATTGGAAGCATTGACAGCCCCATCCACTTTCAATTTTGGAATGGGCACAACCCTCCATTGACCCGATTGGGATTTTTCAGCTTTTACACTTGGCGTAATCCAGTTTCCGGTCGGAACCGTTGCCACATCGCCGCTGTTAAAGGCGCCGACAAATTGGCTCCAGTCGGATGTGATTTTCGCTATATTCGCGTCCATCATTTCTTTATATACTTGAAAAGCTTCTTTCAAAGCTTCATTTCCCGCAATATTAGGCGTTGTTCCATCTTCTTTTAAATACCATGATCCGGCTGTTTGAATCATCATTCGGATCGTTCCGAGATCATTCGGGTCAAGGGTAAGCATATCTTTTCCGGTTTTTTCTTTCACATCCTTGCCGATTTCAATGAACCGATGCCAATCGATATTAGTTAAATCTTCCGGTGTATAACCGGCTTTTTCTAAATAATCTGTTCTGACGTACAAACCCGTAACACCGGTATCAAACGGCAATCCATATTGTTTTCCGTTGACGCTAGTTGTTGCGACTTTGTATTCTGCAAAATCATCCGGATTGATGTAATCAGATAATTCATAAAAGGCATCGGGATACGCTTGCAAAAAGCTTTGCGCCCGATAATCTTCAATCAGGACAATATTCGGCATCCCTTTCGTTGTACCGGAACTTAAACCGGTGTTCAATTTTTGAACGATATCCGCCTGGGCATTTTCAATAATCTCAAGGTTGAAATCTTTATGATCTTTTTGATAAAACTCTTCAGCAATTTTTAATGCGGCTATATTAAATTTTGGATCCCACGCCCATACCGTAATGGCGTCCCCGTTTCCTTTGCCGCTTCCTGCATCGCCCTCGTTTCCTTCAGAACTTGATGAACAAGCTGACAGCAAGAAAACCGCAAACACCATCAAATAAAAAACTTTTTTCAAATGAATAACCCCCTTCACTTATGTAAGCGTTTTCCTCGTACTCAAAATCATATCAGCTCAAAACAGAAGACCGTTAGAATGATCTTTAGAAGATAATTGGAAAAAATTTTGTTTTTAACATCGAAAGGGGGGCTGAATTTGTAATTTTTTAAGTTTTTTGCAGATTTTTTATATCACAAATCTGTTCGTCTTCTATAATAGGCAAAGAGATTTTAATTTTTGTTCCCTCTCCCAACCGGCTTGATGTTTCAACTCCGTAATCTTTTCCGTATAACAATTGAATGCGCTCATGCACATTGCGCACGCCGATTCCGCTGAAAAGCTGGCCTTTTCTTTTCGGCATGTTTGGCCAATCGGCTCTTTCCTTTAGCGCCATCCCGTCGCCATTGTCGATCACTTCGCAAATGAGCTTGCCTTCTCTGCGGGCGATCAGAATTTGAATATAGCCTTCCTTTTTTTTATGAAAAGCATGAAAAAAGGCATTCTCGATAAAAGGTTGGATAATCAATTTCGGCACATGACATGTTAAGCTGTCCGGCGAAACAAAATAATTGACTTTTATTCGATCCCCATATCTGGCTTGATTGATGAGCACATAACTTTTCAAGTGATTCAGCTCTTGTTCCACCGTGATCGTTTCACTGATGTTTCCAATGGAATTTTGCAGTAACGTAATCAGCGCATGAATGGTATTTGCGGCTTTTTCTTTATCCCCTTGCTGAACCATAAACTTGACGGAAGTTAAAGTATTATATAAAAAGTGCGGATTGATCTGCCGTTGGAGCGCTTCTAATTCAGCCTTCCGCTGCTTTTTTTGTGTACTTATCAGCTGATCAACATATTCATGCAACTCATCGAGCATGCGATTAAAAGCGATCGCCAACTTTCTTGTTTCATCTCCTCCGCTGACTGTGACATACTGCTTAAAATGATTTTTTGCCATATTGGAAATTTCCTGTACAAGTTTTCTAAATGAATTGGTCATCCTTCTTGTAAGGATAAATACAACGATTAAAGCTGCGGCGACAATCACCAGAATGATTACGGCAATTTCCTTTTGATCTATTAAACGATCAGCCATCAGTTCTTTATCAATCATGTTGACTAAATGCATATCGAAAGCCGGCATATATTGTGCCAAAACAATATAATCTTTCCCAAATAATTCAACGTTTTGAAAGCGAACGTTGCTTTTCTCCATTTCCTTTGTATATTGAAGCAGTTGCGGCGATTTTTTCCCAATCATTTTTTCTTGATTGCTGGATACAATGAAACCTGACGAATCCAAAACCATGACATCATTGCCGTTGCCGGTATAATTTTTGTAAAACTGCCGGAATGTACGCTCACCTACTGAAATATACAAAATGCCGTAAATTTTGCCCGCATTTTTGTCGTAAAGCGCTTTAGACGCAACAATGGCCGGTTCAGCATCCGCAGGATGATCCGCGCTAGCGTTATAAAAATGATACCGCAATCTTTTCGGGTCTTTCATCGTTTGCCGTGTTATCGGATGTTTTTGCAGTTCGTCCATTGAAATGCTCCAATTGTTATAGTCCATGCTAAACAACCGGCCATTCATTCCTGCGATCATCATATTCGCCTCATATGGGGAAACAGAAGAATAATTTTGTTTTAGCTGCTCTTTCATATTGTAAGTCGTCCTCGCCATATCCAGCGAGTTCGCATCCTCTCTTTTCAGCATTCTTTTAATTGATCCGCTTTGTTGAATATGATTAGCCACATTAGCGACGGAGTAGCTAAATGAATCAAAGCTCGTTTTTATTTGACCCATTACTTTATTATTCGTAATGCTAAACGTTTCCATGAAAAGACGTTCCGACATGCCGATTATGCTCCAGGCAATTAAAATTGAAACGGATACGATACTGACGACCATCACAACAAAGATTTTCATAAAAAGACTGTTATTCAAATATTCAAATATTTTTCCTGCCATTTTTGATCATTCCCCGGATGAATATTTTCTGCGGTAAATGCTGGGTGACATGCCGGTTATTTTTTTAAAAACCTTGCAAAAATAGCTATGATCTGAGTAGCCGACCATTGCACTGATATCGGAAATTGAAATTTTGCTCAACGTTAATAATTCCATTGACTTTTTAATTCTTACCCTGTTCAAATATTCGCTAAATCCTTCTTTATGATGGGTTTTAAAATAGGCGGACAAATAAGTCGGGTTAAAATGGAAATGCTTTGCCATCTCCGTCAAAGTTAGCGGATCCGCATAATGTTCTTCTATATAATCCAACAGCAGCTGTATATTGGACTGGCTTTTTGGATGTCCGCTTGAAAAGACCGCCTTCTTCACCTTGTCCAAGAATTCGTTTACAAAACCGATCGCTTCTTTCACTTCCTTTGCTTCATTAATTTCGGAAAAGTAGCGGTATTTTTCTTTTTCCAAGTCTTGATTGTTATATTTCATATTCTCTAACAGAACGGTTATATTAAAAACTATATTGCCAAGAAACGATTTGAATTCAAAAACGTCTTTCGTATATTGGCGAGACAAATAGTCTACGTATTCCAATAAATATTGAAAAGCCTCTTCAAATTGTTTATGCTGAAACATTTTTAAAAAATGGTTTAAATCAAACACTTTCTTTTCTTTTGGTAATGGAGGAAGTGCATCACAAATGACAACCTCCATTTCAGGCAGGTAAAACAAATATTGCTTCATGTTCCATAAATTTTCCTCATAAAATTTTTTTATCTCTTTAATCGCCGTGAACGGTTTACTTAAAAACCATTTTATATTTGGAAACAAAGCAGCCGTCGATCTGCTCAATTCATTCAATTGTTTCTTTACAACAGGCAAATGGGCAACATCAACATTCAATAAAAAAGTGATGCTTGCTTCTTCCGCTTTTATTGGAAGGCAGCAGACGTCTTGGAAGTATTTTGGCAGCATTGCACAAATCTCTTCTTTTAAAACAGATGGCTTCATTTTGAATTTCTCCGGCAGCAGCAAGGAAAGAAAACAGTATTGCTCTTTCGGCAAAACATCGGTTATGAGATTTTCATGATAATCTCCGCCATCATATCCGGATAACAACTTTTCAATAATTTGCTCTATGGAGAGGTGTTTGTTACTGTTAGGTTTGACACTGCGAAAGTTCGGAATCTTATGAGCCGCCTTACGCAAAACATTCAAGAGCTCTTGACAATCCATTTTCGGCTTTAAAATATAATCGGCAGCTCCGTTTTGAAAAGAAGAGCGCACATAGTCAAAATCTCCAAAGCTGCTTAATATAATCACCTCCATTTCGGGGTAATTTTTTTTCACGATTTTTGTCAATTGCTCCCCATCCATTAAAGGCATGACCATATCCGTAATTAAAATATGGGGATTGAACTCTTCGATCATGTTCAGAGCCTCTTGTCCGTTAGAAGCCTCGCCGACAATTTGAAAACCTTCTTTTTCCCAATCAATATAATATTTGATCCCTTGTCTTATCAGAACCTCATCATCCACAATCAGCACCCTGCACGGTTCAAAATCGGACATGGAGTTCTCCCTCCCACTATTAAAATTTGCGGATTCGATCATAATCCCTCATCATTTCGTTCTGAAAACCTTCTGCCAACCTTAAAAATTTCTTTATAGAAATGAAAACACCTCTCGTTCGGTATAGTAGATTTGAGAAAATCACCATGACTATCAAAAAAGAGGCGTTTTCCACTATGATAACGAATGATGGCGCAAGCGAGCAACCGGCAAAAAAATTCGGTAAAAAAGCGAAATTTACACAATATTTTTGGATTTGACTTTATTTCTTGAGTAACATAATAATATTGTTATAAATTACGCACATTGGTGGTGTAAATATGTTTTCATCGTTAAAACGATTCTTAATCGGCAGGCCGTTGAAATCAACCGAACTGGGAGAGCAAAAACTGAGCAAGCTGAAAGCATTAGCTATTTTATCTTCCGATGCTCTATCCTCGGTTGCATACGGAACGGAACAAATTTTGCTTGTTCTCGCCACGATCGGAGCTATTGCCTTTTGGTACTCCATTCCTATTGCGGCAGGAGTTCTTATTTTATTGGTGGCGCTGATTTTGTCATACCGTCAAATCATTTACTCTTATCCGCAAGGTGGCGGGGCTTACGTCGTTTCCAAAACGAATTTGGGCATCAACCCGGGTCTTCGTGGCCGGAGGCTCTTTGCTGGTCGACTATATTTTAACTGTGGCAGTGAGCGTTTCCGCAGGAACGGATGCCATTACATCCGCCTTTCCTGTTTTACATAAATACACTGTAGGAATTGCCATTACACTTGTCGTGTTAATCACGATCCTGAACCTTAGAGGTGTGACCGAGTCCGCTTCCGTCTTGGCTTATCCCGTTTATTTATTTGTGCTGGCACTCGCAATTCTCATTATTGCCGGAGCTTTTCAAATTTTAAACGGACAAGTTCCGGCATCCCTGCATACACCAATTGGCACTGCGGTACCCGGAATTACCTTATTTTTGCTGCTGCGGGCTTTTGCCTCCGGCTGCTCTGCGTTGACAGGGGTAGAAGCGATTTCAAATGCCATACCAAATTTTAAAGAGCCGTCAGCCAAAAATGCGGCCAAAACATTGGTGATGATGGGTTTTATTCTTGCATTTCTATTTGTAGGAGTCACATTTTTGGCGTATTGGTATGGAATTGCTCCAAAAGCAGAAGAGACGGTTGTTTCCCAACTCGCTTCCGAAGTGTTTAGAAGGAATTTTATGTATTATTTTATCCAAGGAACAACCGCCCTTATTTTAGTGTTGGCGGCCAATACGGGTTTTTCCGCATTTCCCATGCTCGCTTATAATCTGGCATCCGATAAATACATGCCAAGAATGTATTTGATTCGCGGCGACCGCTTAGTATATTCAAACGGAATCATCACGCTCGGCATTGCTTCGATTTTGCTCATTATCGCTTTTAAAGGACAGACGGAACAGTTAATTCCTTTGTATGCCGTCGGCGTTTTCATTCCTTTTACTTTGTCGCAAACAGGGATGATCGTCAAATGGCTGCGTGAAAAACCGGCGGGATGGGTGCCGAAGCTGCTTGCGAACTTTCTGGGCGCTGCGATTACATTTACCGTGCTTTGCATTTTCTTTATTACAAAATTTACGCAAGTATGGGCAGTGCTTATATTCCTGCCATTAATCGTATTTATTTTTCACCAAATCCACAGGCACTATGATGCCGTGGCAGAACAGCTGCGGGTCAATCCAAATGAGACGTTAGACAAAATAGAAGGAAATGTCGTGATTGTACCTGTTGCGGGAATCACAAAGGTAGTCGAGCATTCCTTAAATTACGCCCAATCGATTGGTGATTATATTGTGGCGGTATATGTGGCCTTTGACCGGGAAAGCGCGCATCGAATGGAAGAGAAATGGGAGAAATGGAGACCAGATATCCGCCTTGTGACACTCATTTCATCTTATCGTGATCTGATTACTCCTATTTCCAAGCTGGTGGATACGATCGAAGGCAAGGCGGAGGAAAGAAACAGCACCGTAACAGTTCTGATTCCCCAATTCATACCGAAAAAAAGCTGGCACAACTTTTTGCACAACCAATCCAGCGTTTTGCTGAGGCTGTATCTTCTTTACAAGAAAAACGTGATCGTCTCAACCGTTCCTTACCGGCTTCATAAGTAGAAAAAACGGCTGCCCTTCATGAATTGAATTTTTATGCGGAGATGGACAAGGGCAGCCCCGTTTTGATGCATGAAAACATCAAGCGGGAGAACAAGACTGCAGGAACGGAAAATGCCGTATTGCCCACTCAATGAAAGTGGGTCATAGCGGTGTCCAACCGGGATATCAGTCATTTAACCGCCGTTATCGCAAGCAGCAGATGGACGTGCCAAAGTTTTATTCCAACAATTGCAACCGAGAAGTGCTGCATTCGTTGAACTTCCATTGAGTATAAAGAGTGTCCTTCACCCGAATCGTTAGGAGCATCGCCGAACGGTTATCGGTAATTCCTTTAAATTGCGCTGACAGCTTTGCGGAACAGATAAAGCGTACTGTTATCGGCAATCGAAACATTGTTAAATAAAAACCTGAGATCCCTTTTATAAACCAGTCATTTCTGTAATTGATCGTTCATTGGATTTGACCCACCATGCCCTTATTTTTCTTTCATAGATGTTCCCTTCCTGCAAAATAACGGATATTTACCCTAACCGCTGACAATCCTTAATCAAACGTTTAATTAAGAAAAATCGGGTGTAAAAAGAAGCCCGGTTTATTTTTGGTTGTAGGAAAAAATTGCAGTATTCCGAGGTTCCAGAAACCCGAAAAGCCATAAACGGCTCCATTCGAGTGTTTATGGCTTTTAGTTTCTTGTAGAGCAGCAATTTGTGATTGTTTTGCGGCATTTACCGCCCCATAAAAACTTGCTGAAAAGGACAACGATACTGTTTTGGGGGAAGCGGCAATGAAAGCGATCCGATCAATGCCCGAATGACTTAACCGGCTGCCCCTTTTGTTAAAATTTGTTCTGCCAATTGCTTGTCAGTTTCAGGTTAAATCATAAACAAGTTAGATTGCTGAGAATGCAGGGTTAGCAGCCGCAATGATTCTGCATAGATGAATTTTTAAGCAAATTACGGGCAAGTTCGGTCAGCATGGTCACTCCATATTGATTTAATGCGATGTGCTGTTAAATTTAAAACGACTTCCCCATCAATGGATCTCCATTCTACTTTGTGGGTTCGGTCATTCGGAAAAAATATTTCGGTCATGACGCTGCTTCCATTATTGACAAACAATTCGATCGACGTTTGATCCATGATGATGGTAAAGTTTGAAATTCCCTCCACTTTCATTTTGTCGATGCTGGAAAAGTGTTTTGAAAAGGATACTTGTCCACTTTTGCTGCGATCTACTGCAACCTCTTGTTTTTTTGCATCAAATATAATGTCGAGCCGGTCGGAGCTGCCTTTAATACTCATTATGAAAGTAGAAGATGTATTTTTTTCTATATTTCCGATCATACATGTTTGCAAACTACTGAGACAGACTTCGTTTCTTTCGCCGTGCTTAAGAGTTAACGTCTCATTCATTAAAAATGTTTCACTATATAAAGAAGAAATATCAATCGGCTTCTGAATCAGTCTCAGGCGGCCATTTTCATTCCGCAAACTTAATGTTCTCGGGATAGACATGAAACCTCTAAAAGGGTCTGTCGGCACTTCATTGCCATATAGCCAATTGCTCATCCATCCAATCAAAATCGGATTTTCAATATTATTCCATGTAACAGCCGCATAAAAATCCCGGCCGAAGTCAACCCAATTTACATCCGTTTTCTTGTTGTCACAATAAAATGTTTTCCCATCAAAATCGCCGACAAAATACTGGACGGCTGAGCCGCCGTTTGGCCCGCCGGGATTGATGCTGACAAGCAGCACCCACTTTTGATAGTCTTCATTCTCTACTTGAATTTGAATTAAATCAGGGCACTCCCAAACCCCTTCATGTGAACCGTAATCTTGGCCAAAAGAAGATAAAAACGTCCAGTCAATAAGATTCGGCGAACCAAAAAACCGAATATGATCGCCGCATGCAACCGACATAATCCATTGATTGGTATCTTCATGCCAAAAAACTTTCGGATCGCGAAAATCCTTCAGCCCCGGATTTTGAATAACCGGGTTGCCGGTGTATTTGCACCACGTTCTTCCCCTGTCGTTTGAATACGCAATACTTTGTTTTTCATGATCGTCGCCATGATGGGTAAAAATAGCAACCATCACATCTTCTTCTCCTGCTTTGAAACCGCTTGTATTCTTTTTATCAACGACGACACTTCCGGAAAAAATTTGTCCTAATTCATCCGGATAAAGCGCTATCGGCAATTCAACCCAACTGACCAAATCCTTGCTTACCGCATGCCCCCAATGCATAGGCCCCCATACCATGCTATGGGGATGATATTGAAAAAATAAATGATATTCCCCTTTGTAATAAACCAACCCATTCGGATCATTCATCCAATTTTCTTTTGGACTAAAATGAAATTGCGGTCGATATTTTTCATGATACATAGCCACACCCCGCTCTTTTTTTCTTTTAACAGCATGCAAACGTATCTTCTTCATTCTAACAAGTTTCCGTGAAAACGCACTATCTTTTCCCTATAAATCTTGCAGTCGATAATCCTCCATTGTGTTGCCCAAACAATGCTTCGTCCTTCACATTCATAAATCCGGAGATTATATTTAGCTTTATTGTACAGGTGATAGCCTTAGAACGTCATTCGCAGGGAATTTTACCCTTTAATCGCGCTCGAAGTAATACCTTGAACATAATACTTTTGGAAAAACAGAAAAATTACAATAACAGGAATCGTGGTTAGAGTTAACGCCGCCATAATTTGACCATATTCAATATTATGATCCGTAAAGAGATATTGAATCCCGACTTGTACTGTTCGAATTGACTCATCTGTTGTCGCTATCAGAGGCCACATAAAATCACTCCAATGAGTGACAAAAGTTAATATGGCAGCTGTTGCAAAAACAGGCTTGGAATTCGGCACGACTATTCTCCAAAACGTTTGCCATGGCGAAGAACCATCGAGCTGGGCGGCCTCTTCCAATTCGTTAGGGATTCCCATAAAAAACTGTCTAAATAAAAAAATATTGAAAGAATCCACAATAAACGGAACAATTAGAGCTGGGTATTCATTGATCCATCCAAAATGATTTACAATAATATATAAAGGTATTAAAACACTTTCAAACGGAACGACATATAAAGCAATAATAATAAGCAATAGATAATTGCTGCCCGGAAACTTTAATTTTGCGAGTGCATATCCGCAAATCGAGTTTACAACCGTGCCCATTAAAACAATCACGCCTACAGTAAGCAAGCTATTCCACATATAATGGAAAAAATTTATGTCTTCTGTAAATAATATTTTAAGATAATTGTCAAATGTAATTTCTTTTGGGATAAAAGAAACAAGCCCTCCCATCTCTTTAAAAATTAATGTTTCCGGCTTGACCGAAGCTACCACCATCCACAGAAGCGGCGATATAAACAAAATACCTAATACGAGAATAAAAACTGTTATCATCATATTGGACAATTTTTTTCTCGTAATGTTTTTCATATTTTCTCCACCCCCTACTGTTTTAAAAGTTTTTTCATTAAAAATGATGTCATGATGACAATTAAGAAAAAGACTACTGATATTGCGGAAGAATACCCTACATCTCTAAATTGAAATCCGTTTTCATAGAGCATAAAAACGAGTGTTTTGGTTGAATCACTCGGGCCACCGTTTGTCATAACATAAGGCTGTATAAAAAGCCTAAATGCTTGAATGGTTGTAATGATAAGAACAAACCCAGTTACGTTTGCAATACCCGGAAGAGTAACATTTCTAAATTTTTGCCAAGCGTTTGCTCCGTCAATTTCTGCAGCTTCATATAAAATTTCAGGTACATCTTGTAAACCTGCTAGAAATATCATCATTTGGAACCCTGATGCCTGCCAAACGGACATAAATATAATAGAATCCATTGCTTGATTTTCACTTAACAAAAATGGCTGATCTTCAATACCAAAAAAATTCAATATGCTATTAATGAATCCATCATTTGCGTTATATAAAAATGTCCACAAAATTGCGACAACAACCATTGAAGTTATAACCGGGCTGAAGAAAAATACACGCCCAATCGGTGCAACTTTAACCTTTTTATTGATAAGAAGCGCTAGAAAGAGAGCTACAGCCGATTGAAGCGGAACCACAATTACTGTAAAATATAAAGTGTTTTTAAGTGATTTTAAAAAAAGCTCATCTTGGAATAATCTAATATAATTATTTAACCCTATGAAATATTTCCCATCAGGATTTAACATAGTATAGTCCATAAAACTATAGATGAATGCTAAAATAACCGGTAATATTAAAAAAGTAAACAGCAAGATCATTGCCGGCAATGTAAATAGTATACCCAGCAAACTCTGTTGCTGCTTATATTTCATTTGGCTTTTTTGCTTTGCTATAAACGACATGGCCATTCCGTTCACCGCCCTATCTTACTTTCTTTAAATTAACTTCACACATATAAACAACATATAGAACTATTTCTAGTTCTATATGTTGCAGTACTTATGTTATTGTTTTTTACGTGCAATTTCTTTATCAACTTCTTTGGCAACCTTATCTAATTCTTTTTTGACATCAGCGCCTAAAAATATATTTTGCACCGCTTGTCCATATTTTGTTGAAAGTACAGGATACGCTGTTGTCGAAGGCCTTGGATGAGCTGTATGCAATACTTGGTCTTTTAGTATATTTAGCGGGTATTCGTTCCATTCGGTCATTTCTGCAAAAGCTGATTTTGTTGCTGGCGGTTTATTTGCCACTCTTGCAACTTTTATGACATTATCTTTTTCCATCATATAGTTTAAAAGAATTGCAGCTTCTTCTTTATGCTTTGTATCTTTGGAAATTCCCCAGTTCCAATCTCCTGACGGTGACACTTGTTTGCCTTTTGGACTTCTTGGATAATAAGTAATTCCCCATTCGGTTTCAGGGTAATCTTGCAATTTTGCCCATTGCCAGGATCCCATCAATTTCATCGCTGCTTTTCCATCTTCAAATTCGGTTGGCGTCGGTTGTAAATTTACTAATCCTTCCTTAGTAAACTTTTGGAAAAATTCTAATGCTTCAACCGTTTCAGGACTGTTAATATATCCGTCTGCTTTTGAACCGTCTTCCGCAATAAAGGATCCGCCGTTACTCCATACTGCAGGTCCAGTAAAATAAATAATCCATTCTCCATAATCAAGCGTCCAGTTTACACCATAAATCCCTTTTTCTTTATTCGTTAGTTTTTTGGCTGCTTCGTAAAATTCATCCCAGGTCCACGCTTCTTCTAATGTATCTGGGGGAGTAATGCCAGCATCTTTTAACATTTTCACATTATAAAACAGTGCAACCGTTGATTCTGTTAATCCAACAGTATAAAGTTTTCCATCGAAAGTTCCTTGCTTTATTATCGAATCGACAATATCATTTTCATTTTCAATTAAACCGTCTATCGGTTGAATAATTCCCGCATCTGCATAGTTTGCTACATTCGGTCCATCAAGTGCAAGCAAATCAGGAAGTGTATTACTTGTAGCGGCAGCCGAGACTTTATCTTCATATGCATATTTATTTCCACGCGGTATGAAAGTAATTTCAGCTTCTATTTTTCCATCATATTTTTCATTAAAGCTTTTCACGATTTCTTTATATGCTTTTGACTCATCACCTTCTGGATACCACATCGTTAATTTTACTTCGCCGCCATCTGAACTCGCGTCTTTACTGTTGCTTGAACAGCCAGATAATATACCAACAAGGAAAATGAAAGATACAATCATTATGAACATATTATTCCTCATGACATTACCCCCTATCAGGATTTTTCTTTTATCCCTCTGAATAGTTAGCGCTTTCAATTAACTTAAAAAAACCTGTTATGATGATATAGATAAAAAAGACTATTTTTTTGATTTAGAGAAAGATACGCCGACACTTTCAGCTGTTCAAATTACAAACAATTGGATTCTTTTATTAATAACAAGCTAATCCCTCCAATCACTAAAAATTTTCTACAGGTTCTATTATATAGTTATATACTATAATGTCAATTATTTTATAGTTATTTACGATATAAAAAGCTGTGTTTGCCCATTTTTTCCAAACTTTCTCATAATATAATATAGTTAGGTGATATTTGTGAAAATTGGAGAACGAATTCGCAATTTGCGAGAAGCGAAAAACTTAAAAGTGACAGAGCTTGCTAAAAAAGCATACATTTCACAACCTTACTTATCAGACATTGAAAAAGGCCGAACAATGCCTTCAATCGATAAATTAAAAACAATTTGTGATGCATTGGAAATATCGCTAAGCGAATTCTTTGGCGAACTGTCTGAATTGCCGCCTGACTTGATCAAACTGATTGAAAATACAAAAAAACTGACGGAAGAAGAACGAAAAACACTTGGAGCATTTGTTGAAGCGATCGTAAAAGAGAGGGAATAAATTTTGAAGTTAAGTTTTCGAATTGAAGGAATAAAATATACTGTAAAAATAAAAAAATGATCTATGGAAAAATATAAAAAACGGAGAGCACATTTTTTAATGCTCCCCGTTATTATAAAATCATTCCATCACCAAATAGCGGTCATAATCTTAAAGCCGTATTGAAAAAGGTGCAAACTCATAATAAATTCTATCGTTTTGCCGATCATGGTGCAAAGAAATGAAAATCAATAAAAATGTATTACGTCTTGACAGATCTCTATTTTTCATGAATGAATGAATACTTTGGGACATTGATTAAAATGCATACGATGAAAGTTGTTCTTTCAGCCGAGCTGGAGCTGGGAGTTCGACTTCCCTAATAGATTTGTGAAAAACCTGTTAGTTATCTATCTAACTGTAGTTGAGCAATTTTCATTACAATAATTACCATGTAAAAAGAGACAAACGGAGTACCCCTTATGCCACATG
>NZ_JBVVUU010000006.1:0-130960 GCF_056032925.1 Aeribacillus sp. JST-2 | reverse complement strand
AACCCCGGTACGCTCAACCCTTTGTGGGAGGGGCGCGCCCCTCCCACAAAGGCAACCACCCAAGATATGCGATTGTCAAGGAGCGTATCGGACTGGAAATTCGATAAAAAAACTTTCTGAAACTTAGTATACGAGGAAGTGGCAAAAATGAAGGAATACTTAACACAAGATCGTTTTTCAAAAGAATATAATTGGCTAATAAAGTCAAAGTCACCGTATTTGCTGCAACATGCAACGAACCCTGTCAACTGGTTGGAATGGTCGCAGGAAGCGTTTCAAAAAGCGAAAAGGGAAGGAAAACCTGTATTAGTGTCCATCGGCTATTCCTAGCCCTCGAATAGGGGGCTTGGAATAGAAATACGCAGAAGAATTGAAGTATTAATCTACATGTCATTGGTGCCATGTAATGGCTCATGAAAGTTTTGAAGACGAAGAGGTGGCAAAGCTTTTAAATGAACGGTTTGTTGCGGTCAAAGTGGATCGGGAAGAAAGACCTGATGTTGACTCCATCTATATGCGGGTATGCCAGCTTCTCACTGGTCAAGGGGGATGGCCGCTACATGTGTTTTTAACGCCTGATCAAAAACCGTTTTATGCAGGCACTTATTTTCCAAAAGAAAGCCGTTATGGCCGTCCGGGGTTTGTCGACGTTTTAAAGCATCTTTCCGAAACGTACAGAGATCAGCGTGAAAAAATTGAGGAAGCGACAACGCAAATTATCGGTGCACTTCAAGAAAATGCGAGCCGCAGCAGGGAAGGCGAACTAGACAAAAGCATCCTTCAAGAAACGTTTCAGCAACTTGCCAACCAATTTGATGCCATTTACGGCGGATTCGGCCATGCGCCGAAATTCCCGATTCCCCATCAATTGATGTTTTTAATGAAATATTACCGATGGACAAAAAATGAGCAGGCACTATATATGGTCAAAAAAACTTTAACGCAAATGGCAAAAGGGGGGATTTGGGATCATATCGGCTTCGGTTTTGCCAGATATTCGACGGACAATATGTGGCTTGTGCCCCATTTTGAAAAAATGCTGTACGATAATGCACTCTTGCTTTATACATTCGTCGAAGCTTGGCAAATAACAAAAAATCCTGAATTCAAAAAAAATTCCGAACAAATCATTGAGTTTGTGCTTAGGGAGATGCGCGATGAATCTGGCGCTTTTTTTTCAGCGATTGATGCCGATTCAGAAGGGGAAGAAGGAAAATATTACGTTTGGACGAAAAAAGAAGTGGTTGAAACACTTGGAGAAGAACTTGGCGAGCTGTTTTGCAAGGTTTATGATATTACGGAAGAAGGAAATTTTGAAGGGAAAAACATCCCGAATTTAATAAATTGGAATGTTGAAAAAGCGGCTTTAAATTGGCAGATGCCTTTTGAACAACTAGAGGAACAATTAGAACAGGCAAGAAAAATGCTGTTTGAAAAACGATCCGAAAGACCTTTTCCCCATTTGGACGACAAAATTTTAACAGCATGGAACGGGCTGATGATTTGCGCACTTGCCAAAGCAGGTGCCGCATTTCAAAAGAAAGAGTACATTGATATTGCCAAAAAAGCGCTGGAATTTATCGGAAACCATTTAATTGCCGGCGATCGGATCATGGTCCGCTATCGTAAAGGGGAAGTGAAGCAAAAAGGGTTTCTCGACGATTATGCTTTTCTCCTTTGGGCGTATCTGGAAATGTACGAGGCAACGCTTCAACTTGCTTACTTGAAAAAAGCAAAACAACTGGCAGACAGGATGATCAGGCTTTTTTGGGATCAGGATAACGGCGGTTTTTTCTTCACAGGTCATGACGGCGAATCTTTGATAGTTCGTGAAAAGGAAATTTATGACGGGGCGCTTCCTGCCGGAAACAGCGTGGCCGCCTTCACACTCTTGAAATTAACAAGGCTGACCGGTGATGTATCATATAGTGAAAAATTACATCAAATGTACTCCCTATTTAGTAAGGAAGTGGAACGATACGGGAGCGGACATGTGTTTTTCTTACAAAGTTTCTTGACGGAACAGATGCCGCAAAAAGAAATTGTTATTCTTGGTCCGAAAGATTGCAGAAAGAAGGAAACATTATTAAATCAATTCCGCCAGGCATTTACTCCGGAAATTTTTGTCCTTGTTGCGGAAAATCCGGATCAATTTTTGGATATTGCCGAATTTGCTAAAAGTTATCGAATGCTTAACAACGAAACGACCATTTATATTTGTGAAAACTTCGCTTGCCGGCAGCCGACAACGGATTTCGAGGAAGTGATCAAAACATTGAACATCTAATAAAAAAAGATGGTGTTGGTTATTTTGCACCATCTTTTTCACTTAATCCATGCAGCAATAGGATACCGGACAATCATCACAGTTAATTTCATTTTTTAAATATTGAAGGTCGTGGACAACAATTTTTTTGTCTTTATAGGAAATGATCCCTGTTTTTCTTAATGTACTTAACATTCGGTTGATGCTTTCCCTTGTAGTTCCACAAAAATTGGCTAGTTCTTGATGAGTCATTTCTAAATTAATAAGCGTTCCGTTTTCAATTTTCTCGCCATAACTGTTAGCCATTCGTATGAGCGTAGAATATAAAGCGCCTTTTTTTCCATGCAAAATAAGATCGCGAAATTTTGTCTGGGTAATTTGGAACTGGTCGCTCATCCATTTCATGAACTCCATTCCAAGCTTTGGATTTTGAAACAATTCGTATTGGAGCCTCTCTTTTTTAATAAAAAACAAAGAGCTGTCCTCTACAGCTTGTGCGTTAAACATATATTTCGGATAATTTGAAAAAATGGAAAACTCGCCAATTAAATCGCCTCTTTTACAAAGCCTCAGGGCAATTTCCCTTCCATCAAATGTCGCCTTGGCTATTTGAATAAGTCCAGATTGAACACAAAAAAGGTCTTGGGCCTCCATACCGTCTTGAAAAAGGTAAGTTCCTTTTTTGACATTGATCATTCCGTCAGACCATTCAAACAAAACGTTCAATGGTATGTTAAGCGAATGATTCGTCACTTGTTGGATCATTATGGGAAACCTCCATTCAATAGGAAACCGTTTTACCTATTCATATTGTAACAAAAGAAAATGAAAATGTTTGTGAAAATGAGGTGAAAAACACAACAAATTTTAGAAGGGAGTTGTATAAAAACGAGAATTTTACAAAAAGCTAAAATGAATTCAAAAAATTAGGAGGGAAAACAAATGCCACATCGAATTCAAGGGTATGTTAACCAAGCTCAGCAGGCATTGCAGCAAATCCATCAAATCGCTAATATGCTAAAGCAGCAAGAACAACAAAATGCCAATCAAGCTTTTAGCTCAAATCAATTTTCGGCACAACAGGCGCAAACATTCGGACAAAGAGAACAAAATGCGGTGCAAAATTTGCAGCAAATTCAACATTTAGCCCAGTCGCTTCAAAACCAATCACAGCAGGTGCAAAATTCCTTTCAAGGTTATCAACCGCAAAGCCAATATAGAACTGCATACCAAGCTCAACAACCACAAATTCAATACCAAGGAACAGGCTTTAGCTTTAATCCGTTAAGCGGCCAGGCAAGCGAAACAAACGTAAACGAAGTGCGCCGTCAAAATCAACAATCAGCCCAGCAAACTCAAACACCGTATCAAAACCAGTACCAAGGTCAGATGGCAGGGATGGGCATGAGTTTTAATCCGTTAAGCGGCCAGGCAAGCGAAACAAACGTAAACGAAGTGCGCCGTCAAAATCAGCAATCGGCCCAGCAAACTCAAACACCGTATCAAAACCAGTACCAAGGTCAGATGGCAGGGATGGGGATGAGTTTTAATCCGTTAATTGGCCAGGCAAGCGAAACAAACGTAAACGAAGTACGCCGTCAAAATCAGCAATCAGCCCAGCAAATCCAAATGCAGTAAAAAACCGATAAAGTCATGGAAGACTGGATGTTCTTTTCCATTCAATAATCGTTTGTCTGATAAAGTCCGCAGGCAAAACGATCCTCAATATTTCAAAAAAAGCAACGGTTATGTTGAGCAGAGAAACAATAATAAGATGGAAAAAGACCACAGAAATAAATTCTGCGGTCTTTTATCATTTTTAAGCGCTTTTGCAACAGCCTTTATAAATGGCATTTGTAAAATATTTTGTAAGAAATTCAAATAATGTGAAACTTCCCTCCTATGACTCTCGTAAAATAAATTGAAATAATCATTATGATGGAGGAGATGATTTCATGAATGAGCCATTAAACATTCAGCATTCAAATGGAAAAATGGAAAAACCTTCGTTGTTGGGGATTGTGACAAGCCCGATTGAGACATTTGAGCGGATCAAACAACAGCCGAGAGTATTGCTGCCATTAATTGTTGTCCTTATTATTTCAACTTTGGCGGCCTTTCTTTCGGTGGTGTCCATCGACTATAGCAGCTTGGAAGAGGATTTAGGCGCTGAAGCAGCAGCTTCTGTCGATACCATTGCTAAAGTTGGCGCATTTTTCGGCGGTACGGTCGGTGTGTTCTTTACGCTGTTGATTTCGGCACTCATTCTTTTTGCCATCGTTAAAATTGCCGGAAAACAAGTTCGTTTTAAACAAATGTTTTCAATGTCCATCTTTATAAGCATTGTTTCAGCTATTGGGACGCTGTTAAATGCCATCATTTTATATTTTGTCGGCGGAGAAAATCCCGAACAAACGTTTACGAATTTAAATAGTCTCATAGGAGCAGAAGGTGCTCTTGGAGGTTTTTTATCTTCTATCGAAATTTTCGGGATCTGGGGAATGGTATTGACAGCTTTCGGTCTTCATCAAGTCGGTCAGCTCTCAAAAGCCGCGTCATGGACAATATCAATTATTTTCTTCGTTTTAGGTGCTTTGATATTAACATTAACCGGGGCAACTCAATCATTGGTGGGAGCATAGTATGAGAAAAAAAGTTTGGATTGGTATAGGAGTCGCTTTTATCATCGTTTTATTTGTCGGGATTAGCATTTACCGCGCTGCTTCAAAGGAAAATCCGACTGTATCAACCGTAAAGATGGAGGAAAAAGAAATAACTGGGAATGTCATGATTCCCGGAACGCTTCAATTAATGAATGAACAAAAGATTTTTTATGATCCGGAAAAAGGGAAGGTTAAAAAAATCCTTGTCAAAGAAGGGGATCGAGTCAAAAAAGGAACGCCTCTTGTCATCTATGAAAACGAACAACTGGAGCTTGAAAAGGAACAGGCCAAACTTTCAATTGAACAAAGCTACATCAAATTGGATCAAATCAATGAACAATTGGCTGATCTTAAGAAAAAAGAAGAAGAACTAAAAAAACAAGTCAGTGAAGAAGAAGCGGAAAAGCAAATAGAAAGTGAAAAAAACCAACTGCAAATGGATAAAAAAATGACCAACCTTGAACTGAAACAACAGCAGATCCAAAAGGAAACAGTCGAAAAGAAAATTTCAGAACTTGAAGTGAAAAGTGAAGTTGATGGAATTGTCATTACCGTTGACGAGGAAGCAACCGTTGGTACGGGCGAGAATCTGAAACCGCTCTTACATATTGGGAGTTTAAACAAAATGAAAGTGGAAGGAGTCATTTCTGAATACGATTCTTTGAAAATTAAAGAAGGCCAACCCGTTGTTTTGAAATCGGACGTGGTTCCTGACGTGAAATGGAAAGGGGAAGTTTCGCAAATCGGCATTTTGCCTCAACAAGGCAATGAAGTCGCAGAAACAGGAAACGAAGCTGTGCAGTATCCTGTGGAAGTTCTTGTAGAAGATCAGAACATCCCGGTGAAACCTGGATTTAAGCTGATTATGGAAATTGAAACAGAAAGAAAAAAAGCAAACGTCATCCCTCTCACCGCCGTTAAACAAGATGACAATCAACAATATGTGTATGTAGTGAAAAACGGAAAAACCGTGAGAAAAGAAATTAAAACCGGCAGTTCAAACGATAAATATATTGAAGTGAAAAGCGGGTTGACAAAAAGTGATGAAATTGTCCGCGAACCATCAGATGATTTGAAATCCGGTATGGAAGTGACAATTAAATGATTAAGCTCGAAGGGGTGACGAAATCTTATAAAAACGGAAAAGAAACGATGGATGTGCTCAAAGGAATCAACCTGGAAATTAGCCAAGGGGACTTTGTGGCCATTATGGGGCCGTCCGGTTCCGGCAAATCAACTCTCATGAATATTATTGGCTGTTTGGATCGCCCAACTTCAGGAGCTTACTATTTTGAAGGAAAAGATATTTCGTCCCTAAACGATCATGAACTGGCTAACATCCGCAACAAGAAAATCGGTTTTGTTTTTCAGCAATTCCATCTTCTGCCTCGGCTGAATGCCTTAAAAAATGTCGAGCTTCCGATGATTTATGCCGGCATTGGCAAAAAACAGCGGGATGAGCTGGCGAAACAAGCTTTAATAAAGGTTGGGCTCGGCGACCGAATTCGGCATATGCCAAACGAATTATCGGGAGGCCAAAAACAGCGGGTCGCCATAGCGCGGGCCATTGTGAATAATCCAAAGCTTATTTTGGCGGATGAACCGACTGGAGCATTGGATACGAAAACAAGCGAAGCAATTATGGAACAATTTACAATGTTAAATAAAGAAGGGACAACCATCATTGTCGTAACGCATGAACATGAAGTGGCTCAATTTGCTAAGCGTACGATTGTAGTAAGAGATGGAGAAATTTTACAAGAAGATTTGGGACGGGGGAGCACATTATGAATTTGATGGAAAATTTTCGGATGGCGTTTTCCTCCATCCTTGCCCATAAACTCCGTTCAATTTTGACGATGCTCGGGATTATTATCGGGGTTGGATCGGTTATTTTAGTTGTCGCCATCGGCCAAGGAGGCGAACAAGCCTTAAAGACCCAAATCGCCGGCTCCAGCAACACGATAGAAGTGTTTTATCAGCCTAGTGAAGAAGAGTTGAAAGCAAATCCGAACGCAATGTTAATGGATCCGTTTACCCAAGAAGATGTTGAAGCGCTGAAGGAGATTCCTGAAGTCAAACAGGTTGTTGCTTCCACGACAAGTTCTTATCAAACAAGGTATAAAGAAGAAACAATCGATGCGACGGTCTATGGGATCAATGCGGCATATATGGATGTCAATCAATTAAATATTGATGAAGGCCGCCTGTTTACGGAAGCGGATTTTTTAGGCGGCAGGCGCGTGGCTATTATCAGCGACCAACTAGCAAAAGATTTATTTAAAAGTCAAAATCCGATTGGCGAGGTCGTTTGGGTGTCGAATCAGCCTTTCGAAATTATCGGCATCCTTGAAAAACCTACAGGAATTTTTGCCTTTGGCATGTCGGAAATTTACACTCCATGGACTGCTTATCGTACTGCTTTTGGACAAACAAACTATACACAGGTAACTCTTGAAGCGGTTAGCGCTGACGAAATCAAAACCGCAGGGGAAAAAGCTGAGAAATTGCTAAACAGAATGCACAAGACGGAAGATTCGTATCAAGTGGTGAATTTTGAAGAAATTGCGGAATCCATTGGCCAAATTACCCGGATCATGACCATGATTATCGGAAGTATTGCGGGAATATCTCTCGTAGTTGGCGGTATCGGCGTTATGAACATCATGCTTGTCTCCGTTACCGAGAGAACGAGGGAAATCGGGATCCGTAAAGCACTCGGGGCAACGAGGAGTCAAATCTTGCTGCAGTTTTTGATCGAATCGATGACCTTAACACTCATTGGCGGCACTTTAGGGATTATGTTAGGTGCAGGAATTGCTTCCATCGTATCTATTTTTGCCGGTTGGCCTTCATTAGTATCATGGCAGGTTGTCGTCGGCGGACTGTTGTTCTCAATGTTTATTGGAATCCTCTTTGGACTATTGCCGGCAAACAAGGCGGCAAGACTGGATCCAATTGAATCGCTGAGATATGAGTAAAAATTTATTTCCCGCTTGAAACAGACGATGAAAGTATAAATATAAGGGGGGTTTTTTGGGGCAACAATCCATCCAGTCGTTGCCGTTTGGCAAAAAAAGCTGTCAAAAACGAGACGGAAAAAGTCTGAAGCTAAATTAAAAAATAAGGAAACCGGATCGGAAACGCAAAATATTATCAAAACGCTGGGAGAATGAGGACATTCAGAAGCCAATCAAATGATTGGATCAAAAAGACAAATATGAATAACAAACTGAACAGATTATGGGGGACGATTTGAGAAAAGGAAGAAAGCCTTAGCCCTAAATGAACCAGGGCTAAGGCTTTTAAATTTCACGAGGCTGTCAGCCTTTTCTCATTCTTTCGAAAACATTGAAACACGGTGGTGCCATCTGATGCCGAAAATCAATCCGATCGCCATCATGCTGCCAATAAGGGAGCTTCCCCCATAGCTGATAAAAGGAAGCGGGATTCCGGTGATCGGCAAAAGTCCAATCGTCATGCCGGCGTTTTGAAACACGTGGAAAACAAACAAGCTGATGACGCCGGCGCAAAGATAGCTGTTAAACGATTCTGTCGTTTCAATAGACACTTTAATAATATGATAGATCAAGAGGAAAAACAGGCTTAAGATTACACAGGTCCCTATAAATCCAAATTGTTCGCCGATGACGCTGAAAATAAAGTCGGTATGGTTTTCCGGAATGTATACCTGACTTTTTCCCAACCCTTTTCCGAAAATTTCTCCTGAACCGATCGCCTTTAAAGAACTGAGCAAATGGTATCCTTCTTTGCTCTTATAACCTTCCGGATTAAGCCAAGCATAAATCCGTCCGAATTGGTATTGCTGTACATTCAAATACTTTTCAAGCAGTTCAGGAGCTTTTAAAACAAGATAAAAAATGGATGATAAAGCAAACGCAGCAGTTAGAAAACCTAACGTAAGAATCCGCCAAGATATGCCTGATACGAGTATGAGGCCGGCTAAAATGGCGAGCATCACAAGCGCCGTTCCTAAGTCAGGCTGCAAAATAATGAATAAAATAGGCACTGCTGTTGCAACGCCCATTTTTAGTAGCAGCTTGAGATCCGTTTGAATGGATGGCTGAATATATTTTTGATGATGTCTGCAAATAATATGACTTAACGTAATGATTAAAATAACTTTTACAATTTCAGCCGGCTGAAAAGAAAAGCCGGGAAGCGTAAACCACGCTTTGGCGCCATTTCTCGGTTCCGCAATACTTTCCGGAGCAATCATGAGCAAAAACAAAAGAAAAATTCCAAACCCATACAAATACCATGTCATTTTTTGAATTTGCTCTGAATCGAACATCATGACAATCCCTGCAATGGCGCAACCGACTAAATAAAAGGCAAATTGCTTGATAATAAAGTTTGCCGCATATTGCCCTGATGTCATTTGCGCTCCATAAATGGCTACACAACTTGCGCAAAACAGAAGAAATATGATAAACGCCAATTGGTAATCAAACCGAGACTGCGTTTTTTTGTTAGACTCCATGAGGCCCACCAACTTCATGCAAAATTTAGTTGCGAATATGAGTGCAAAAGTGAAATCCAGTTAGATAGACGGAAGAAACCGGTGAAAGGTTTCAAGTTTCAGATACGTTTATTATAGTAGCACAATTTTTTTCATTTGCACACTTTTTCTTTAGCCGCTATGAAAGGGGAAAAAGACCATTATGAGTTAAAAAAATGGTGACACTTTTTTGCGATTTTTGCCGTCTAATGGAATAAAAACCGGAGTTGAATGAGATGAAGAAAGCGTTTCTAATATTATGTTTATTTCTTGCCGCCTGCAGCCAAGTTGAAGAACCGACGCAAAATGACCGGGAAATCAAGCAAAGCGCATCAACGGAAAATGGAGAAAAAATGAAAATCAATAGCGTAAATGAAAGCGGACAAAAAGCAGCCATTGCATCCAGCCGTTCAAATACGGAAGAACGAAAGGTCATGTACATGACCCATCTATCAGCAGAAGTAAAACATCTCGAGGAAACAATAGCAAATTTAACAAAAACAGCGATAGATGTAGGCGGGTATATGGTTCATTCAAATGTAACAGACGATGAAAATAGCATTGAAGCGGATATCACCTTCCGCATTCCGCAAAAAGAATTTCATCGTTTCCTCAATGAAGTGAAGAAAGTGAGCACAACTGTTCATTCACAGCAAATTACTGGCGAGGATGCAACAGAAGAGTATGTTGACTTGCAATCCCGTTTGAAAGCAAAACAAGCCGTTGAAGCTCGTCTGCTCGACTTGATGAAAACTGCTAAAAATACCGAAGATCTCTTAAAAATCTCTCATGATCTTGCCGCCGTACAAGAAGAAATTGAACAGATAAAAGGAAGAATAAAATATATCGATAATAAGACGGACTATGCAACCGTTGAACTTCATTTAAATGAAAAAAGAGAAAACTTGGCAAAAGATTTAAACATTTGGGAAAAAACAAAAAATCAGTTGATCAAAAGCACTCATTGGATGATTCAACTGGCTTCATGGCTCATTGTGTTTGTTATCGGAAATTTGCCAATCATTCTCTTGTTGTTGATCGTCTATTTTCTTTTTTACCGAATGTATAAGAAGCGGAAAGGAGAATAACAGATGTTTTCAATCGAAATAGGGCGCTGAAACAGCGCCCTTTAAAAGATTTATTAAGATATTTTGCTGAAAAGCAATTTGCCGCCAAGGGCAGTAAATAAAGCTCCTTTGCTGAAATGAATCGTCGAAGCCGCTTTTTTGGATTGAAACAATCTCTTTAATTTGCCGGCAAAAGCGGAAAAAAGCGCAAATAGCAGCAAAGCTTGCCCAATGAAAATAAGGCCGAGAACAAACATTTCAAGCTGGGCATGCCCGCTGTTCGGCGAGACAAATTGAGGCAAAAACGCCAAAAAGAATAATGATACTTTCGGGTTTAAAAGATTCATCCAAATGCCTCTTTTATATAAAGAAAATAATGAACGTTTTTCCATTTTTGCCATATTTCCCGAAACAACCGATTTCCCTTCCTTAAAAGATTCCCAAGCTAGATATAAGAGGTAAACCGCTCCAATGTATTTAATGATTGTAAAAATAAAAGCAGATTGGTAAAGCAAAGCCGACAAACCGAACGAAGCAAAAAGTGTATGGCCGATCAAACCTGTACAAAGCCCCAGCGCTGTGCTGAATCCCGCCCGAAATCCGTAAGACATGCTTTGGGCAATGACAAATAGATTGTCAGGGCCGGGTGCAATGGTTAATAAAACAGATGCTGTTAAAAAACTTAAGATTAGTGATAATTCCATGTCCCTCTCCCTGTTAAAGATTTTTTTGGATTGTCAAAGGACTGCCTGCAGCAGTCCAACGCTTTAAAATGCCCAATTTCCTTGCCGGAATATCGGCTCTCTAGTCCCGTCATTTTGAATGCCGTCAATGTTCATGTCAGCGCTGCCGATCATGAAATCGACATGTGTAATGCTGATGTTCAGTCCATTTTCTTTCAATTCGTCCTCTGACATCGTTTTGCCGCCCTCCAAACAAAATGCGTACGCACTGCCGATTGCCAAATGATTTGAAGCATTTTCATCAAACAACGTATTATAAAAAAGTAAATTTGCATTTGAAATCGGAGAATTGTGCGGAACTAACGCTATTTCTCCCAGATAACGGGAACCTTCGTCTGTGTCCACCAATTGTTTTAAGATTTCTTCTCCTTTTTCCGCTTTGACATCAGTAATCCGGCCATTTTGAAACGTAACCGTAAAGTTTTCGATAATATTTCCGCCGTAGCTCAACGGCTTCGTGCTCGTGACGTATCCGTTAACACCATCTTTTTTCGGTGCGGTGAATACTTCCTCTGTTGGCATATTTGCCATAAAATGAACGCCTTTTTCGTTGACGCTTCCGGCTCCTACCCAAATGTGTTTTTCCGGCAATTCGATCGTTAAATCTGTGCCAGGCGCCTGATAATGAAGTTTATGATATTTTTTGCTGTTTAAATAGTTGACTTTTTCATGAAGTGTTTCATCATGCTTTTTCCACGCTGCAACAGGATCTTTTTCATATATGCGGGTTGCTTTAAAAATCGCATCCCACAGGCTGCTGACTCGAGCTGATTTTTCTTCATTTGCAAACACTTTATCCGCCCATTCTTCACTTGCAGCGGCAATGACCGTCCAACTGACTTTATCCGATTGTATGTACTGGCGAAACGTATTTAAAGCTTTTCCGGATGCTTTTTGAAAATTTGCGATTCGTTCTGGCTTTATCCCTTTTAACAAATCCGGACTTTGGGAAACGATCGAAATAAATGCAGCGTTTCTTTCGGCAAGTTTTGTTCTTTCCATAGACTTCCACTCAGGATATTCCGTAAACACGTCATCATGCGCCATTTCATATTTCAATCTGGTTAGAACGTCATCTTGCCAGTCAACATGGACATTTCTCGCCCCTGCTTCATAAGCTTTTTTTGCGATCAAGCGGACAAGATCCTTCGCATGGAGGCTTGCTGTAATCATCAATTCTTGCCCCTCTTGCACGTTAACGCCGACCTTGACGGCAAGCTCTGCATATTTTTCAAGGTTTTGTTCAAAAGTTGCCATCATCATTCTCCTTATCCGTAAGATGAAATGCATTTTTCATCATTTTACCAGAAATTTTGTTTGGAAACCAATCGGATTGCTTAACGAAACCGAATAGAAACGGTACAATAAATAAAAAAGAAAAATAGGTGTGAGATGGATGAATTTTTTGGACGAAATGATGATTGAAAACAGCAAACAACGAGAATTGCGAGAAAAAGCAGAAAGACTTGCGGAAAAATTTGCAGAACGGGCAGCCCGGCATGATCGGGAAGCAACGTTCCCATTTGATAATTTCGCGGATTTAAAAAAGGAAGGGTTTTTAAAGCTGACGGTACCGAAGGAGTATGGAGGAGAGGAAATTTCACTTTATGAATTTCTTCTTGTCCAGGAAAAAATAGCTGAAGGCGACGGGCCAACAAGTCTTTCATTAGGATGGCATAACGGGATTGTCATGGATTTAACAGAAACAAGAAAATGGGAAGAAAAAACGTTTCAGCGGGTTTGTCAAGAAATTGTTTTGGAAGGAAAATTAATCAACAGCTGCGCAACGGAACCAACATCAGGAAGCCCTGCGAGAGGTGGAAGACCGAAAACGTCTGCGGCAAAGGATGGTAGCCGCTGGATCATTAACGGTCATAAAACGTTCACATCATTAGCGCCAATTCTTGATTACTACATTGTGACAGCGACGATTGAAGAAACAGGGGAGATCGGGGAGTTTTTAGTTCCAAAAGGGGCTGTAGGCCTTTCCATCGAAAAGACATGGAATACGATCGGCATGCGGGCAACAAGAAGCGATGATTTATTGCTGCGCAATGTTGCAGTTGAAAAAGAGGCTTTGGTAGCGGTGAGAACGCCATCCTTTCGCCCTTCCGTTCCGAAAGGATGGCTGCTCCATATTCCCGCATGCTATATAGGTATTGCGGTCGCGGCCAGAAATTATGCGGTGCAATTCGCCAAAGAATATCAACCAGCCAGTCTTTCACAGCCGATTTCCGAATTGCCGGAAGTCCGCCGGAAAGTTGCGGAAATGGATTTGGCACTGACAAACGCGCGGCATTTTATGTACAGTGTTGCTAAAAAATGGGATGAACATCCGGATTTGCACGAGAGAATGGGGCATGAGCTCGCCGCTGTAAAATATATCGCGACAAATAGCGCGATTAAAGTTGTCGACCTTGCCATGCGAATTGCAGGCGGGCAAAGTTTAAGGAAAGAGTGTCCGTTGGAACGTTACTACCGGGATGTGAGGTGCGGCCTGCACAATCCGCCGGCTGATGATATTACATTGAAAATTTTCAGCGACTGCGCTTTCCAAGAATGATATAAATGAAACAGCGTTAAGCCGGGGCGGCAAAAACCCGGCTTTACGCCGTTATCATTGGAGACATCAGTGCAAATGTTTTTTTCTTCGTATTGATTCAACACTTTCTATTCAGCTATTCGTCTTTTTTGGGTAACTCCTGAAACTGAAATTGGCTATTTCTCCATTTTTCCAGACAGGATGAAATGAAACATGTCCATTCCACCTTTCATAAACATACGGGAGGCGAAAGACGAAATTTCCATTTGACAAGGAATGCAGACTCTTTTTTATTCAAACGAAATTTTAAGAAGCCCATTGTTTCAGTTTTTTGTCTGACGGCAAAAACACGGAAAGCATTCCGATAAACGGCAGGAAACCGCAGGCAATCATAACAGGCTTTAAGCCAATCCAATCGGCAATAGCTCCCAAGGCGACAGAACCTAAAGCTCCCAAACCGAAAGCAAGACCAACCATCAAACCGGAAGCTGTTCCGATTTTTCCTGGCATGAGCTCCTGGGCATAGACAACGACAACAGAGAAGCTTGATAAAATAATAAAGCCGTTAATGAGCATAATCGGAAGAGCCCAAAACTCATTGACATAAGGCAGTATGATGGCTAGTGGAGCAGAACCAAGCATTGAAAAGGCGATGACATTTTTTCTTCCGAACCGGTCGGAGAGAGGCCCTCCTAAAAAGGTTCCTAAAGCACCGGCTGCCAAAAAGATAAAAATATGGATTTGTGTTTGGCTGATGGATAGGTCGTGCTCCTTGATTAAATAAAATGGATAAAAATTTGTGATCGCCGCATGATACCATGAGCGGGCAAACACCAAAAAAATAAGCAAAATCAAGCCGATTTTCATTTGAGCGTGGTTTCCGGCCGTTGTGTTTAAATGTTTCCGTTTAACGGCTGTTTTTCCGTTATTCAGTTTTCCTTTATACCAGCCGGCAATGTAAATTAACACGACGACCGCTAAACCAGCAATCATAGTGAACCAGATGGCGCCAAACTGTCCCATAGGCACAAAAATAAGGGCTGTCATGAGCGGTGCAAGCGATTGGCCGGCATTCCCGCCGACTTGAAAAATCGATTGAGAAAGGCCTTTTTTTTCACCTGCCGCCAAATGCACGACTCTAGATCCTTCCGGGTGGAAGACTGCAGAACCGATGCCGACGAAAAGAACGGAAATTAAAATCACCCAGTAGTTTGGCGCAAATGCCAGACCCAGCATGCCGAAAAAAGTAAATGTCAACCCGATTGGCAATAAATAGGGCATTGGTTTTTGATCGGTGTAAATGCCGACGACCGGCTGCAAAATGGATGCCGTAAGCTGTAAAGAAAAAGTGATGAGTCCGAGCTGCAAATAGGTAAGATTCATCGATTTTTCTAAAATCGGAAAAACCGCTGGAATGACGGCTTGGATGGAATCGTTTAATAGATGAACGAACCCGATCATGAATAATATTTTATATAAAGTCTCTTCTGGAACATTTTCTTTCTTTGCAGCAACTTCCATTATAGCTACTCCTCTCCAAATTTTTCGTATCTCTAAATATTTTACTCGATTCGTCAAAAAATCGGAATATGTTAAAAGGAGGAAGCCACAAAAGATACATATTGATTACGATAATATTATTATGTAAACTTTATTGAAGATAAAAAAAACTCCGGTTTTTCAAGTGCCTTTTCAGAAAATAAAAAAACGGCGACCGCAATAATGCGAAAAAAAGAAACTGCCGTATGAGAAAATGTTATGGAACAACATCCTAAAAAAGATAAACCGCCATTTCAATATTGATTCATAGTTAAAAGGCCGGCAAAAAAAGAGAACGAAAGCGCAAAATCTCCTTTTTCTTATTCCTAAAATTTCTCAATGATTACAAGAAATCCACGAAAAAAAGCCGCAGAACTCCGAAATGAATTCTGTGGCTTTTCATCTAATCGGGGCTGTCTAAAAAAGTCCATTTTAGCGTTTTATGTTTGCAAATTAAAAACCCGAAATTGTTGATTAACAGCATTGTTAGGGTTCATTTTTTCAAGGTTCAGGCTGATAACCGATTTTTCGGACACCTATCAGATCAGTTTAGCGCTTTTTTTAATGTTTCCAAATTTCGTTTCATTAAGCTGAAGTAGTCTTCGTTGTTTCTCATTTCCTCTTTTGTCACCGATTCTAAATTGTGCAGTGTCAAAGTTTGAGCGCCAATTTCTTGCTGAATCACCTTCGCTACTTTTGGAGAGACATTTTGCTCAAAAAGGATATACTTCAAATGGTATTTTTTCGCTTTTTCAATAATGCCGACCAATTGTTTTTGACTCGGTTCATCAGTTGGAGATAAGCCAGTAATGGGAATTTGTTTTAATTGATATCGATCCTCCCAATAGCCGTAAGCAGCGTGTGAAACAAGAATAACGTCCGTTTTTGAATGTTGAATGGTTGTTTGGAAAGTTTGATCCAATTGTTCAAGTTCAGTTTTTAGTTGGGCAAAGTTGTTCTCAAAAACGCTCCTTTTGTCCGGAAGAACTTCCACTAAAGCGTTTTTGATGTTTTCAGCGATTGTGATTGCTCTTATTGGATCAAGCCACACATGCGGATCGACATCTCCGTGTGAATGCCCCTCCTGTTCATGCGCATGTTCTTCTTTACTAGAATGCTCGCTTTCTTCGTGGGCCTCTAACGGTTTGATTCCTTCAGCTGCTTTAACGATTTTTACATGGCCGTCTTTTAATGTTTGATTGAGTTTATCGCCAAAAGCTTCAAAATTTTCACCTGTATAGATAAACAAGTCCGCTTTCGCTATTTTTTCGGTCATTTTTAATGTAGGTTCATATGTATGAGCATCTGCATTCGCAGGGTAAATGCTTTCGACATTTACATAATCTCCGCCGATTTTTTGAGTAAAATCTGTTAGCGGAAAGATGGTCGTGAAAACATCCACTTTGCTTTCGGTTTTGTCCTTTCCTTCATTTTCGTCTGCATTTTGTTCATTTTGACCGCAGCCACTGGCGGCAAAGATGAAAATAACGATAAAGAAAAGAAGCGTAAACAGCTTTTTTTTCATCATGTTCCTCCTAACGTTTTATCTGATTGTAAATCGTAATCATTTCGATTTTTATTGTATATCTTTTTACAACAAAGTGCAAGTGGTGAAAAGTTAAAAAAAATTTCATAAATTAGATTATAATAAAAGAGACAAGGCTTTAGCCAAAAGAAGGGAGAAACAATATGCTTCAGCCGAAACGTTGCAAAGAATCTTATGTAGTTAAAACAAGCATTGTCCTTCCCCCCGACACCAATTTTTTTGGCACAATGTTTGGCGGAAAGCTAATGGCATACATCGATGATGTGGCAGCCATTGCAGCCATGCGGCACTCCAGAAGGCAAGTTGTGACGGCTTCCACTGATTCTGTTGATTTTCTTTATCCGATTCACGAAGGAAATGCTGTCTCTTTGGAGGCTTTTGTCACATATACCGGCCGAACTTCAATGGAAGTATTTGTGAAAGTCCTTTCGGAAGAATTGCTGACGGGCAGACGAAAAATATGTGCAGTTTCATTTATAACAATGGTGGCAGTTGATCAAAACGGAAAACCAGTAGAAGTTCCGCAGGTGATTCCTGAGAGCGAGATCGAAAAAAAGCTGTATGAATCGGCAAAAAGCCGAGCGGAAAGACGAAAAAAAAGAAAACTTGAAAATGAATCATTGGCCAAGATGGTCGGATCTGATTCTCAACGGGAAAATCATTCACTATAACGTTTTGTTATACCCCATGTTAAATCTTTATTTTACTCTCTCTTGATCCGTTGGTACCCTTGAAGTAAGAGGAAGAGGTGGACGCGGATCATGGAGATGTTTATATTTTTTATGATTGGACTAATATCAGGCGCTTTCGGGGTCTTGGTAGGCGCGGGCGGTGGATTTTTGTTTGTTCCAGCTTTGTTGCTGTTATTGAAACTGCCTCCGGAAATGGCTGCCGGCAGCGGGCTTTTTGTCGTCTTTATAAATTCGCTATCTGGTTCGGTTCATTTTATGTTAAAAAAACGAGTCAATTATTCGTTTTCGGCTCCGATCATAATAGGCGCCATTCCGGGTACATTTTTCGGGACGTGGCTTTTAAAATTGATATCGCCAGATGTTTTTCAATGGTTTTTTGCCTGTGCTTTACTGTTGTTAGGGGTTTATTTACTGCTAAAAAATACGTCAAAACATCAGGAAAAAGGTCGAAAAGCTGCTTTGACGCTTGCGTTCAAAAAAAGGGTTCTTTTAGTATTCATCGGGTTTGTGATGGGGATCCTCTCGAATTTCTTCGGGATAGGCGGCGGTTGGCTGCTTGTGCCGATGCTTATTTATTTGTTCCAACTTTCCCCGCATGAGGCAGCAGCAACTTCTTTGTTTACATTATCTGTTTATTCAATGACGGGGGCGATCAGTCAAATCGGATTGGGACATATTCATTGGGAAGCAAGTATATGGGGCGGAGCAGGTGTTTTATTCGGTTCGCAAGCCGGTGCCATTTTGTCCTCAAAAGTATCAGGAAGATGGATCGTTCAATTGTTGTCAGTTTTGCTTATCGGTGTTAGCATGAAATTGTTCCTTAGCGCATAACTCTTAAGGATGTGGAAATAAATTGGATTTGGAAAGTTTAAAAATGTTTTGCCTAGTAGTTGAGGAAGGCAGCATAAGCCGGGCGGCTAAACTTGTCTATGTCTCACAGCCTGCAGTGACTAGAAAAATTCATCAGCTTGAAAATTTTTACGGCGCTCCGCTGTTTGACCGTTCTAACGGCAAGATGACGCTGACAAATGCCGGGAAAGTTTTATATCCGTTGGCCAAAAGCATTGTTGAGGAAATTCAAACGTCTAGAGAAGCTGTCAAGCAAATGACAGGGGATAAAAATTTCCAGTTAAGTGTAGGAGCGACGTTGACGATCGGAGAATATTTGCTTCCAAGCTTGCTGGGACAATTTAAAAAACTAGTCCCCGACGTTAAACTTTCCCTTTCGATTTCAAATACGCCAAGCGTTATCAACCGCTTGGTTGACCGGAAAATTGATATCGGATTTGTCGAGGGAATTGTGGAAGATGATCATTTTCATAGAAAGAAGCTTGTCGATGACGAGCTTATTTTAGTATGCGGCAAGGATCATCCGTGGAAGAACCGGGCGGAAATTGACCTCCAAGATTTGACAAAAGAACATATGATTTGGCGGGAAAAAAGTTCCGGAACGAGGCTTATTATCGAAAATATGTTTAAAAAATATGGACTATTGGATCAAATGAATCATTATATGGAACTTGGCAGTACACAGGCGGTAAAGGCAGCAATTGAATCCGGGCTTGGAATCGGCATTTTGCCGAAAATTACAGTTGCAAGGGAGCTTCAGTTCGGTTTTCTTCATGAAGTGAAAATTAAAAATGTTTCGATTAAAAGGAATTTGTGGATGCTTGAGCGGCCCGACCGGTTTCGAAAGGAAATTGTCGATGAATTTGTTGATTTTATTCATAAAGCGATGTCATCTTGAAATGTTTTGGAAGAGGAGAGTGCGCGATGATCAGCGAATTGTCACAACTGATCAGAAAATCCGAATATACCGTTGTGTTCACTGGCGCCGGGATATCAACTGCAAGCGGCATTCCAGACTATCGATCCAAAACCGGGTTATGGCGCAGCAAAGATCCTAGCAAACTGGCCAGTGTGGCTGCGATGCAGAACAACAGGCAGGAATTTATCGAATTTTACAAAGAACGTGTTCAACTATACGGGAACAAAAAGCCGAATCGCGGCCACTTGCTGTTGGCGGATTGGGAAAAAGAAGAAAAGCTACATTCCGTGATCACCCAGAACATTGACGGTTTCCATCGTTTAGCCGGCAATCAAAACGTCATTGAACTGCATGGGACGATTCAAACATTTCATTGTCAAAATTGCGGTAAAAAATATCCTAATCATGTATACATACATGAACATTATGAATGCTGCTGCGGAGGATTTATCCGTCCTTCCATTACATTATTTGGTGAAATGCTTCCGGAAAAAGCCTTTCAGAACGCCGAAACGGAATGTGAAAAGGCCGATCTGATGATCGTGCTTGGGTCTTCCTTAACCGTCAGCCCTGCCAATCAAATTCCTCTTTATGCAAAACAGACAGGAGCCAAGCTTGTGATCATCAACAAAGAACCAACGGAGTTTGATCATTGGGCGGATGTGGTCTATCATGAAGATATTATTCATGTGTTGGAAAAGACAAATGCGGAACTGAATGAACCGCTGCAATAACGTTGGGGTGGTTTCACTATGAGAAGAATTTGCATCATCCCTTGTGGAAGGAAAAAAATTTGGGAAAAAGAGCCAGAGGTCGGGGCGGTTTTGGCCAAAGATGCTTATATCGGCATTTTTCACGGCTTATGTCAACGGTATGCAAACGAATTTTTTCAGGAGTGGGTTATTTTGTCTGCGAAGCATGGCTTTTTGCTTCCAGATGACATTGTTCCAGAAAATTATGATGTCTCATTTAGCATGAAAAATCATCCAAACATTATCACAATTGGCCAATTAAAAAAACAGGCGCTGCAAAAAAACTTGTACGATGTCGATCAAGTAGTTGTCCTTGGCGGGAAAAAATTCCGTCCGATTGTCGAACAAGTTTTTCCTAAACATGTCGTCTTTTCTTATCCTTTGTCAAATTGCAGAGGGATAGGGGAGATGCAAAAATTGTTAAAGCTTTCCGTTGAATCGCACCAAGAAATGAACGGTTAGATAATCAGATCTGGCTTGTATGGTAAAATAGAATAGACTTGTAAGAATGGAGGAATCTGATGAACAAAGAATTTGCTGTGATTGGATTAGGAAGGTTTGGGGGCAGCATTTGCCGTACATTAAGTGAAGAAGGAGCTGATGTATTGGCGATAGATATTGATGAAGACCGCGTCAACGAATTTGCTAATATTGTTTCGCATGCAGTGGTTGCCGACACGACAGATGAAGCCGTTTTAAAAAGTTTAGGTATCCGGAATTTTGACCACGTAATTGTTGCGATCGGCGACAATATTCAAGCAAGCATTTTAACAACCATTATTTTGAAAGAATTGGGCGTGAAACATATAACGGTCAAAGCCCAAAATGATTATCATGAGAAAGTATTATCCAAAATAGGCGCTGATACTGTTGTTCATCCTGAACGGGAAATGGGAAGGCGGCTGGCGTATAACCTTCTTTCCAATAATGTGCTGGATTATCTGGAATTGTCGGAAGAGCATAGCATTGTGGAAATTGCCGCAAACAAGAATATAACGGGACATTCCATCATGGAGTTGGATATCCGGGCCAAATACGGAATCAATATCGTCGCTATCAAACGGAAAAACGAAATCATCGTTTCACCTCAGGCAGACGAAGTAATTCAAGAGGGAGATATTTTAATTGTTATTGGAGCGGACAGCGATATCCAGCGTTTTGAAAAGAAAGTGTAAGGAAATAAAAAAGCTTCGGAAATATGTCCGAAGCTTTTTTAGATTTCCATAATAATCGGCAATATCATTGGACGCCGTTTTGTTTTTTCATATAAAAACGGAGCGAGCGTATCGGCAATCTCATTTTTAATTTCTGACCATTGCGTCGTTTTTCTTTCCATCACTTTGTTTAAATGTTTTGTAATCAAATCTTGAGCATCGCTGATCAAATCCCCTGATTCCCTCATGTAGACAAAGCCTCGGGAAATAATATCAGGGCCTGCAGCGATTTTAAATTCCTTCATGTTAATGCTGACGACGACTACAACAAGCCCTTCTTCTGACAAGATTCTGCGGTCTCTTAACACAATATTTCCAATGTCGCCGATGCCGCTCCCGTCAATATAAACGGAACCTGAAGGAATTTTTCCGGCGATTGCCGCTTCTTTCTGGTTCATGGCAAGTACATCGCCGTTGTCCATAATAAAGCAATTTTCTTCAGGGACACCGCAATCAACCGCCAGCTTCGCGTGAATTTTTTGCATTCGATATTCCCCATGGATCGGCATAAAAAATTTAGGCTTCATGAGACGGAGCATCAATTTTTGCTCTTCCTGGCCGCCGTGGCCGGATGTATGGATGTCATTTAATGACCCATGAATAACTTCAGCTCCAGCGCGGAAAAGCTGGTTGATCGTCCTTGAAACAGATAAAGTATTGCCGGGGATCGGCGAGGATGAAAAGACAACGGTATCGCCGGGAATGATTTGAATTTGCCGGTGCGATCCGTTGGCAATCCGCGATAAGGCAGCCATCGGCTCTCCTTGACTGCCAGTACATAAAATGACCACGCGATGGGCAGGCAGCTGGTTGATTTCATTACCGTCTACAAACGTATCTTTCGGACAGCGGATGTAGCCTAATTCCTGTCCGATTTGAATAGCCGCTTCCATGCTCCGTCCGAAAACAGCAATTTTACGATTGTTCTTCACCGCAGCATCTGTTACTTGTTGAAGGCGGTGTATGTTTGATGCGAAGGTTGCAAAAATGATACGGCCGCTCACTTTGCGGAAGATGTCATGAATGCTTTCGCCAACCCGTCTTTCCGACATCGTAAAATCAGGTATTTCGCTATTTGTACTGTCTGAAAGAAGACAAAGGACTCCTTCTTTCCCGATTTCTGCCATTTTCGTTAAATTCGCCGGCTCTCCTACAGGCGTAAAATCAAATTTGAAATCACCCGTATGAACAATATTCCCGGCAGGCGTTTTCACAACAATTCCATATGAGTCTGGAATGCTGTGAGTCGTCCGGAAAAAGGTGACGGCTGTTTTTCGAAACTGAATGACATCATCTTCTTTTATAATATTCAGTTTGGCTTGTCTTAAAAGACCGTGTTCTTCGAGTTTGTTGCGGATAAGCCCGATCGCTAGTTTACCGCCATATATTGGAATATTGATTTCCCGCAACAAATAAGGGATTCCGCCGATGTGGTCTTCATGACCGTGCGTTACGAACAACCCTTTAATTTTATCTTGATTTTTTATTAAATAAGAATAATCCGGAATCACGTAATCAATGCCTAGAAGTTCGTCCTCAGGGAATTTAATCCCAGCATCAATCAGGATAATCTCGTCTTGAAATTGCACACCGTACGTATTTTTCCCGATTTCGCCCAATCCTCCAAGAGCGAACGCCGCAACTTGGTCATTTTTTAAAAATTTCATTGATGATCAGTTCTCCAATACCCTAAAATTCCCGTTTTGTTTCTCAAACTCCAAAAACGTGTCGTCAATGGGTTGAATGTATTCAATATTGATGGTGTGTCCTTTTAATTTGGCACGAACTTCCCGTTCTGATTCCGCTTCAATAAAAAATGTTTTTGTTCTTTCCCGAACTGGCGGCTCATCCGGGTTTGCTTGATAAAAAACTTTAAACATCATTTGTTATCTCTCACCTAACCTTCCGCATTTTCACTAGCTTTTACTATTATATTCGATTCTCCTTATAAAGCCAAGCATATTCAAAATAACAGCCGGGCTACTAGCCCGGCTCGTTTTTAAGCGATCAATTTTCTGCGCAACAATTGTTTCCATTGTTTTTTAATTTTTTTCTTTAAACGTTTTAGCATGTAACCTCCCTCCTTTAAAAGGATTACTTGTCCTTTTTAAAAGTTCCGTTCTTTATTTAAGTATATTATATGCTATTTTCTTTTATTTTTTTATGGGTAATGATGGAAAAAAGGTGTATTGACATGAAGCGTTTTCATCATATACGGTAAGTTTAAAAACGAAAATTGATAAAAGGAGTTAGATTATGGCGAAAAAATTTTTCTTTTTTGATATAGACGGCACATTGTTGGATTTCGAAAAAAAATTGCCGGATTCCACCATCGAAGCTGTCGCCCGCTTGAAGAAGGCCGGCCATTCCGTCGCAATCTCGACTGGCCGCGGTCCGTTCATGTTTCAAAAAATAAGGGAGGAACTAAACATCGATTCTTTTGTCAGCTACAACGGACAATTTGTTGTCTATGAAGACAAGGTCATTTATGAAAATCCAATAAAGGTTGAAGCTTTGGAAGACTTGGTACAGGCGGCGGAAAATGCGAACTTTCCGCTTGTCTTTATGAGCGATGATGAAATGCGGGCAAACACGAAGGATCATCCATATATTCATGAAAGCTTGGCAAGTTTGCAGTTGACACATCCTGAATATGAACCAGAATATTACCGGGAAAAAATGATTTATCAGGCTTTATTATTTTGCAAAGAAGGGGAAGAAGAACGCTTTAACCAACGGGAAGACATTAAATTTGTCCGCTGGCATGATCTTTCCACTGATGTCCTCCCAAATGGCGGTTCCAAAGCAGAAGGGATTAAAAAAATGATCGAAATGGCCGGCATCAGCCGGGATGAAGTTGTTGCCTTTGGAGACGGGTTAAACGATATTGAAATGATTGAATATGCCGGAACAGGCGTTGCGATGGGGAATGCCGTCGAGGATGTGAAGCAATTGGCAGATTTCATAACGAAACCTGTTGACGATGATGGAATTTACCATGCAGTGAAACAGTTAGGCTTCCTATAATTGATTGCTTTAATAAAACATGCTTGATTCTTCTGATCAAACAACGCAGAAAAAGAGCGCCCCGAATGAAAAGAACATTGGGGCGCTTTTTTGCACAAATTGCTCTATCGTTCGATCGCAACGGCGTTTTCCGGCTCTTTAAAAGGATTTTCTTTGTCGATTCGATCGTAAAACATCACTCCGTTTAAATGATCAATTTCATGCTGAAATACGATGGCAACAAGCCCTTTTAAGCGAAGATCGACTTCATTTCCGTCCATATCAACAGCTTTCACGCGTATCCTTGCGTGTCGGGGGACGTATCCGGGAATCGGTTTATCAACAGAAAGACACCCTTCACCGCTCGTTAAATAGCTATTTTCAACGGAATGACTGACAATCTTCGGATTGCAGAGCGCATATGAATGAAGCTTCCCTTTTTCATCTGTAACATGAACGGCAATCATTCGCTTCGACACATTGATTTGCGGAGCGGCCAAGCCGATCCCGGGTCTTAAACCGTATTTTTCGGATATTTCGGGGTCTTGGCTGTTTTTTAAAAACTCCAGCATCTCTTCCAAAATTTTCTTATCTTCTTCAGAGGGCGGTAAATTCACCTCTTCTGCGACTTTTCTTAATGTAGGGTGGCCGTCCTTAATAATATCTTTCATTGTAATCATTTGAAATCACTCCTGAACCAATTTAGCCATATTCCATTATATCGAATTCAAGAAAAAGAGACAAAAGAGAAACAGATCATGACAAGACGAAAAGGGGAAATGTGGGAAGAGCCTTTAGGAGCAAAAATGAGCTAAGCAATCCATAAAGTTTATAAGCTGATTTCCGAAAATGCCAATATAAATGCGTAAATGATAATGAAGCAAACGGGATCATCCCGGGATCATCACCTAAATGTCAGCATATGAGAAGGCTTGCAGTTTGTATGCGCACCTGCGCCAATACTTGAAAACATTTCACCTGAAAAACGGTTTCATCTGTATCTGTAATAGTTAAGTTTAACAATCTGTTGTATTAGTACAGATTAAAAACTTAATAATCGAGTCGGAATAATGAAAGCGTTTTATTCATTAAATTAAAAGTATACAAATGGATTGACGTATTTTGGGAAAAAGTGTACACTGGTTATGAAAAAAAGTGTAATACTTGATTATGAAAAAAGATTAATACAGTTTGTCAAAAAAATTGCCGCATACCTTTTGCCAAAAATAAAGCATCTGTTTGGAATTATGTGTCATTACGGGCAAAGTAGGGTAATCTAATGCTGTGAAAGGTTTATGGGTTTCAGCACAAAAAAAGAAAGGAAGAGGTGTGTTGCATGGCAGCAAAAGCGAAAAATGTTGTTGTAGACAGCAAAAAGCAATTTGAAGCAATTCGCAATCAGTTTCAGACGTTACAAATCTTAAATGAAAAAGGGGAAGTTGTGAATGAAGCAGCTATGCCCTCTTTATCTGACGATCAATTGAAAGAATTAATGAGGAGAATGGTTTTCACCCGTGTATTGGATCAACGTTCCATTTCGTTAAACCGTCAAGGACGTTTAGGTTTTTATGCTCCTACTGCCGGTCAAGAGGCATCGCAAATCGCGTCACATTTCGCTTTGGAAAAAGAAGATTTCGTCCTTCCTGGGTATCGTGATATACCGCAGTTAATTTGGCACGGATTGCCGTTATATCAAGCGTTCCTTTATTCACGCGGACATTTCCATGGAAACCAAATGCCTGAAGGAGTCAATGCATTATCCCCGCAAATTATTATTGGGGCGCAATATGTCCAAACAGCAGGTGTGGCTTTAGGCTTGAAAAAACGCGGCAAAAAAGCGGTAGCCATTACGTACACAGGTGACGGAGGCACTTCACAAGGAGATTTTTATGAAGGAATCAACTTTGCGGGTGCGTTTAAAGCGCCGGCTATTTTCATTGTCCAAAACAACCGCTTTGCGATTTCAACGCCTGTTGAGCTGCAGTCGGCTGCAGAAACGCTTGCCCAAAAGGCAGTTGCGGCAGGGATTCCGGGAGTTCAAGTTGATGGTATGGATCCGCTTGCTGTATATGCTGCAGTGCGCGAAGCGCGTGAACGAGCCATTAACGGAGAAGGACCGACTTTAATCGAAACTTTGTGCTATCGCTACGGACCGCATACAATGGCTGGGGATGATCCAACGAGATATCGTTCAAAAGAACTTGATAATGAGTGGGAAGCAAAAGATCCGCTTGTCCGCTTCCGCCTTTTCCTAGAATCAAAAGGCTTATGGAGTGAAGAGGAAGAAAGCAAAGTGATCGAACAAGCGAAAGAAGAAATTAAAGAAGCAATTAAAAAAGCGGATGAAACGCCAAAACAAAAAGTAACGGATTTGATTTCCATCATGTTTGAAGAAGGCAACTTGCCATACAATTTACAAGAACAATATGAAATATATAAAGAGAAGGAGTCGAAGTGACCATGGCGCAAATGACAATGATTCAAGCAATCACTGATGCGTTGCGGACAGAGCTGAAAAGAGACGAAAATGTTTTAGTATTTGGGGAAGACGTCGGTGTCAATGGTGGAGTATTCCGTGCAACAGAAGGTTTGCAAAAAGAGTTTGGTCAAGACCGTGTTTTCGATACGCCCCTTGCGGAATCAGGAATTGGCGGGCTTGCGATCGGCTTAAGCACGCAAGGTTTTCGTCCAGTGGCTGAAATACAATTTTTCGGTTTCGTTTATGAAGTCATGGATTCGATTTCAGGACAAATGGCTCGCATGCGCTATCGATCTGGAGGCCGTTGGCATGCACCGATTACCATTCGTTCTCCATTCGGCGGCGGCGTTCACACACCGGAACTTCATGGCGACAGTTTGGAAGGATTAATGGCGCAGCAGCCTGGCCTTAAAGTTGTCATCCCATCTACTCCGTATGATGCAAAAGGATTGCTTATTTCGGCTATCCGTGACAACGACCCTGTCATCTTCTTGGAACACATGAAACTGTACCGTTCATTCCGTCAAGAAGTGCCAGAAGAAGAATATGTCATTCCTCTTGGAAAAGCGGATGTAAAACGGGAAGGGAAGGATATTTCCATCATCACTTATGGGGCAATGGTGCATGAATCACTAAAAGTTGCGGATGAACTTGAAAAAGAAGGCGTTTCCGCTGAGGTCATTGATTTACGCACGGTCAGCCCGCTTGACATTGAAACAATTATTGCTTCTGTTGAAAAAACAAATCGCGCGATCGTTGTCCAAGAGGCGCAAAAACAAGCCGGCGTTGCCGCAAGTGTCGTTGCAGAAATCAATGAGCGCGCTATTTTGAGCTTAGAAGCTCCGGTCTTGAGAGTAGCTGCACCAGATACGGTTTATCCATTCTCTCAAGCGGAAGACGTTTGGCTTCCAAATCGCAAAGACATTTTAGAAACTGCTCGAAAAGTATTGAATTTCTAATTGGAAAGAGAGTCGAGGTCATCACTATTTTCCCCTCTTTTTCACAAATCAACAAACATTCGGGAGGTTGAATTGCGTGGCTTTTGAATTTAAAATGCCGGATATCGGCGAAGGCATCCATGAAGGTGAAATCGTAAAATGGTTTGTCAAACCAGGAGACGAAATTAATGAAGACGATGTCCTTTGCGAAGTGCAAAATGATAAAGCAGTTGTTGAAATCCCTTCACCTGTCAAAGGAAAAGTATTAGAATTAAAAGTGAACGAAGGTGAAGTGGCAACAGTTGGACAAGTGCTTGTAACGCTTGATGCGCCGGGATATGAAAATCTCACCTTTAAAGGCGGCGATTCCAACGACGAAGCGCCTGCCCAAAATGAACAAAGCGAAGAAAAGCAGCAGGTTAAAGAAGAAGCGGCTCAAGGGCAGGAAGATGTTGATCCGAACCGCCGGGTCATTGCGATGCCATCGGTCCGCAAATATGCAAGGGAAAAAGGTGTCGATATCCGCTTAGTACAAGGATCAGGAGAAAACGGCCGAGTGCTGAAAGAAGATATTGATGCTTTTGTCAGCGGCGGCCCGCAAGCTGATCAAAAAGCAGAGGTCAAAAATGATGCAGCACCAGAACCAAAAGCAACTGCGGTTGATCTTGAAGGCGACTTCCCTGAAACTCGTGAAAAAATGAGCGGTATCCGCAGAGCCATTGCCAAAGCGATGGTTCACTCCAAACATACTGCGCCGCACGTAACATTAATGGATGAAGTCGATGTAACCGAACTCGTTGCTCACCGTAAGAAATTTAAAGCAATTGCTGCAGAACAAGGCATTAAACTGACATATCTGCCTTATGTTGTAAAAGCTTTGACATCAGCATTGAAAAAATTCCCTGTACTCAATACGTCCATTGATGACAACACGGAAGAAGTGATCCAAAAACATTATTACAACATCGGAATTGCAGCTGATACAGAAAAAGGTCTGCTAGTTCCGGTTGTGAAACACGCTGACAGAAAATCCATTTTCGAGATTTCCAATGAAATTCAACAATTGGCAGCGAAAGCACGTGAAGGAAAATTGGCACCGAACGAAATGAAAGGTGCATCCTGCACAATTACTAATATCGGTTCTGCTGGCGGACAGTGGTTTACTCCTGTCATCAATCATCCAGAGGTAGCAATTTTAGGCATTGGACGTATTGCAGAAAAACCTGTTGTGAAAAACGGCGAAATTGTTGCTGCACCAGTATTGGCACTTTCGTTAAGCTTTGACCATCGCATGATCGATGGGGCAACAGCTCAACATGCGTTGAATCATATTAAACGTTTGTTAGAAGATCCACAATTATTACTAATGGAGGCGTAAAGGGATGGTAGTAGGCGATTTTCCAATTGAGACGGATACCCTCGTCATTGGAGCGGGTCCTGGGGGATATGTTGCAGCAATTCGCGCTGCACAATTAGGTCAAAAAGTGACAATTGTTGAGAAAGGAAACCTAGGCGGTGTCTGCCTAAATGTTGGCTGTATTCCTTCCAAAGCGCTCATCAGCGCGGGGCACCGCTACGTAGAGGCAAAGGAATCAGGTGACATCGGCATCCAAGCTGAAAATGTCACGTTAGATTTTTCAAAAGTGCAAGCATGGAAAGAAAGTGTTGTAAAAAAACTAACAGGCGGAGTGGAAGGCCTCTTAAAAGGCAATAAAGTTGAAATTGTAAAAGGGGAAGCGTATTTTGTCGATCAAAATACAATCCGCGTTATAAACGATGATTCCGCGCAAACGTATAAATTTAACAATGCCATTATTGCAACGGGCTCGCGGCCAATTGAAATTCCGAACTTTCAATATTCCAATCGCGTCATTGATTCAACAGGTGCACTAAACTTGCAGGAAGTGCCGAAAAAAATGGTCATCATTGGCGGAGGCGTTATCGGCATCGAACTCGGAACTGCTTTTGCCAACTTTGGAACTGAGATTGTCATCATCGAAGGGACAAACGATATTCTTCCTGGATTTGAAAAACAAATGTCGTCTTTAGTGAAACGAGCCTTGAAGAAAAAAGGAAATGTCGAAATTCATACGAATGCGATGGCCAAAAATGCCGAAGAAACAGAAAATGGCGTAAAAGTGACTTTTGAAGCGAAAGGAAAGGAACAAACTGTCGAAGCCGACTATGTACTTGTTACTGTTGGCCGCCGTCCAAACACGGATGAACTTGGCCTTGAGCAAGTCGGCATTGAAATGGACGAAAAAGGATACATCAAAATTGATAAGCAATGCCGAACAAATGTCCCGAACATATATGCCATCGGCGACATTGTTCCAGGTTCGGCTCTTGCACATAAAGCATCTTACGAAGGAAAAATTGCAGCTGAAGCAATTTCGGGCCGCCCTTCAGAAATTGATTATAACGGCATTCCTGCTGTTGTATTCTCTGAACCTGAGCTTGCAAGCGTTGGTTATACTGAACAACTGGCAAAAGAAGAAGGCATTGAAGTGGTGGCAGCCAAATTCCCGTATGCTGCAAACGGACGTGCATTGTCTCTTAATGCAACAGACGGTTTTGTGAAAATTATTTCACGGAAAGAAGACAGTCTCGTCATCGGTGCTCAAATTGCCGGAGCAAATGCGTCTGACATCATTGCAGAACTTGGTCTGGCCATTGAAGCAGGCATGACGGTTGAAGATATTGCCTTGACCATCCATGCTCACCCGACGTTAGGCGAAATGGTAATGGAAGCATCGGAAGTAGCTCTTGGAACACCAATCCATATTGTAAAATAGTTTTTTCAATGAGTTTCATGGCAACTTAACGCTAATTTGCGTAAGTTGCCTTTTTTTATTTGTTTTTGCAACTTTATTCCTAAACATGTACAAAATGGGTGGCAGCGATCATTTAAATAGGAAAAAACAGCTATTTATTAGCCGCTTTGTAAAAAAATTTACAGAATTCAATCTTTCGGCTAAGACATTCGGATTAATTGAAAGAAAAAAATGAATTTTATATTAATGCTTTTTAGCCTATTAAACCTTTATGAATGTTATGATAAAATGGTTTTGGTAAATGGATGTAAATACCAAATAACTAGGTAAAAGTAAATAGGACAACGGTTGGCTGATCTTAAAGAAGAACGATACTAGTTGAGGGTGAAAAAAATGAAGAAAAAGAACTCATTGAAAAAAATCTCTTTTAAGCTATTATTCTCTATTTTTATCATGACAGTTTTCATCAGCACAGCGATCGGGGTGACAAGCTATTATTTTGCTAAAAGGGAATTAATAGAAAGCGGAAAATTGGACTTAAAACATTTAACCAACACGGCGGTTGCCGTTTTGCAAATGCTTGATGAAGATGTAAAAAATGGAAAACTGACATTGGAAGAGGCGCAGGAAAAAGCCCGTGTCATCTTAAACGGTCCGAAAGTCGGCGATCAATACGACTATACAAAATCTCCGTTTTTATATAAAAAAGATGGCTATATTTTTGCCGTTAAATCAAATCGGGAAGTATCCCTAAATCCGCTGAGCCCCATCGGCAGCAATGAAACAAATGAAAAAGCAGTGGAAGTTCGTAACGGGCTCATTAAAGCGGCGCAAGCGAAAAGTGAAGAAGGCCATTTTTATACATACACTTGGAAAAATAAAGGGGAAAATTTTGAACGTGAAAAAATAGCGTATATGACCTACTTTGAACCATGGGATTGGAACATTGGCATAGGCGCTTATACGGAAGAATTTTACGAAGGATTGCAAGTGTTGAGATGGTATACGGTTGCCATTTCTGTTGCCATCGCCGTTATTTGCATTATCGCTTTTTATTATTTCACGAGAGGCAAATTGCGGCTTTTGCAAACAATCACCAATGTTTCTTTGGAAATTGCCGACGGAAACTTAAATGTGAAAAAGCTTCCTGAGTCTGAAGATGAATTTGGCCAGTTGGGCAAAGCGTTCAACCGTATGGTAGAAGAGTTAAAATTGATGATTCAAAAATTGCAAGAAATGGGAGATCATTTAGTAGGTACTTCAAGCAGTTTGTCAGCGTTATCTGAAGAAATATCCGCCGGCGGCGAAGAAATGGGAAATTCCCTTAGTGAGATTACAAATGGAATGGTCACGCAAGCGGCTGATACGGAAAACATTAGCCAAAACATTGAACATTTAATGAACTCTGTTGAGAAAATGAATAAACAGCATGAGTTGATGAAAGATGCCACCCTTTCTTCTGAACAGGCTGCCATTAACGGGGAAAAAATGGTTGAGGTGCTGAAAAAATCAAATAATGAATCGGCCAAAGCAGCGGATCATATCAGCATTGGAATCACCAACTTATACAACAAAATTCAAAATATCTCCAACATTACAAATACGATTAACGCAATTGCCGAGCAAACGAATTTATTAGCTTTAAATGCAAGCATCGAAGCGGCGAGAGCAGGAGAACATGGAAAGGGCTTTGCCGTTGTTGCGCAGGAAGTAAGAAAACTCGCCGAACAATCGAATCAGGCTACAAAACAAATTCAAGAAATGATAGCCCAAATTGAAAAGGACACGGAATCTACTGTTATGGCAATGTCTGAAACAATGCAATATTCGCACCAATTAAGTGATGCGGTTGCTAAAACGGACTCAGAATTTAAAAATATTCATACAAAGGTCAATGATGCGGTACAAGCCATTAAACAGTTAAGTGCAGAAATCGAAAACATTACATCTCAGAGTGAAAACATCAATTCAGCGATCCAAAACATATCAGCCGTCTCCCAGCAAACGGCTGCTTCCGCTGAAGAAATTACCGCTTCTGTCCATGAACAAATCAACGCCATGGAAGAAGGGGCAAAACTCGCAGAAAATCTAAACGTTCTTAGCGATGAATTGAACCAAACGATTCAAAAATATAAATTATAAATGAGATGATGTTCGCATTCGGGCTTGTCCTAAATATTAAAACAACGTGAAAAAGGGGGTCTTCTCATGTCGAAAAATCGACTTATGAGACAGCCTCCTTTTCGCAAAAAATGAATGAAGCCCGAAACGGTACCGTTTTGGGCTTCATTCTAATTCAATTTTTCCATATACTGATCAGCAAACTGTTATATCCCATCCAATTTGTGCGGCCAGGAGGTTTTCCAAGTTTTCTTCTTCTTGTATTGCATAAAGGGGATAGGTTTTGAATGGTTAACGAGACAAATTAAATGGTTGTTTTTGGCTTCTCAACTCTTTCTTCTTGAAACATTAGGAAACTATTTTGATAACAGTTTTTCCATAGGTTGAACGATATCTTCCTTTTTTGCTACCGAACCTTCTATGTGAAATACTACATTGTGATCATCAATCACAACAATCGCAGGGAAAGTGTTGATGTCAAATTTCTTCACTACTGAATGCCCCTCTTGATAAACGATCATGTTTTTGAATTCTTCTGGAAACTGTTTGCGCAAATCCAATAATGCATCATAATAAACAGCTTCGTTATCCATGACTTCTTGGTTCGTAAAAAAAAGAATCTGTCTCCCATCTGTTTGAACTTCACTAGGAATTTTATTCTGCTTTGCTGTAGCGCATGATGTTGATAAAAGGAGAAAGGCAATGGATATTGTGAATGCCACATGTTTCACCAAAAACCACCTTCTTTCATTCTGCAGAAATTCCTTTATCAAGCAATATTTCCGTACACTTAATTAACGTCATTGTAACATAGATCATTTCAATTCATTAGAATGTCATGCAATTGTTACACAATTGAAAAATAATTTATGGATTTAAACTTTCAGTCAAAAAAATTTTGAAAAAAGGCTATTGATTCAGGCATATAATGAAGCAGAGAGATATTCCAGCTTTTGCTTCCTTATTAGGGGTTCTGTTAAACCCTTTATTTTACAGTTTGAAAGGGATTTCATTTTGATTCGTAAAAAAGAAAAATGTGACATACAATTAACTCTTGATGAATTTAATATAACATAATATTATTAAATAAAAAGAGAATAAATACATCCTAATTATGAAATCAAACATTATTATGTAAAGGGGAAAAAGAAGATGGGAACCATTGTCTGCCAGCATTGCAATTCAACCATTCACTTTTTTGATGACGAAAAAGTGACAACATTATATGGAACATGCCAAAAATGTAGAAAACAAAAGTCCGCAAATCTCAACAAGAAACAGTTAGCCAAGCATAGGATTTAGAAAAATAGAAGCAGAAGGAATTGACTGAATTCTTTTAAAAAAAGGTGATCCACTCATAAAATGGATCACCTTCAATTATTTGATTGCTTTATGTTCTTTGATTACTCTTATCGTAGAAAGGGTTGCGTCTTCAGGTCCTTGGACAGGGAGGCCAACTTCCAAATTTTTTTGAATGTAGCGCAGATTGTCCTCCGTGATGATTTCCCCCGGGATAAAAATAGGAATTCCCGGCGGATACACCATCACAAATTCTGCACTAATTCTTCCAGCTGACTTTTCAAATGGAACTACTTCCGTTTCAGCGTAAAAAGCGTCTCGAGGCGTGAGCGCCAGTACCGGAATATCAGGCAGCAAAACGGAAGGCTTTGCATTTTTGTCTGCTTGATGGCGGTATTCATCCGACAACGTTCTCAACGCATTTACTAAAATGGCTGTTTCGTTTTCGGTATCTCCAGGTGTAATGATGCAAAGGATGTTGTATAAGTCGGAAAGTTCGACTTCAATGTTGTATCGGTCTCTCAACCACAATTCAACGTCATAGCCCGTTAACCCGAGTTCTTTAACGGATATGGTTAATTTTGTTGGGTCAAAATCATAAGTGGCGTTGGTTCCTAAAATTTCTTCGCCAACGCAATATAAATGGTCAATTTGATTGATCAATTTTCTCGTTTTATTGGCCAGTTCAATCGTTTTGTCCAAAAGTTCATACCCTTTTGTGGCGAGCTGTTTTCTTGCAACGTCCAAAGATGCAAGAAGCAAATAGGATGTTGAAGTGGTTGTGATCATGCTTAAAATCGATTGCACACGGTCAGGGGAGACGAGTCCTTCGCGCATATTTAATATCGAGCTTTGTGTCATTGAACCTCCTAATTTATGGACGCTTGTGGCGGCCATATCAGCCCCTGCTTGCATCGCAGACAAGGGGAGTTTGTCATGAAAATGTATGTGTACCCCATGTGCTTCATCAACCAAGACTGGAATATTGTAAGAATGGGCAATGTCCACAATTTTCTTTAAATCAGCAGAAATGCCAAAATATGTTGGATTTATAACAAAAAGACCTTTTGCTTCCGGGTTTTGCTCAATCGCTTTTTCGACTGATTCTGTTGAAATGCCATGGGAGATCCCTAGATTTTTATCAAATTCCGGATGAATAAAAACGGGAATGGCTCCGGAAAAAATGATGGCGGACATCACGGATTTATGCACGTTTCTCGGAACAATGATTTTGTCGCCGGGTCCGCATACAGACATAATCATCGTCATGATCGCACCGCTGGTTCCTTGTACGGAGAAAAAGGTGTGATCGGCGCCGAAAGCATCTGCTGCCAATTTTTGCGCTTCTTTAATAATCCCCTTAGGAGAATGTAAATCATCTAAAGGAGAAATGTTAATCAAATCTATCGCTAAAGCATTATGGCCGATAAATTCACGAAAGTCAGGATCCATCCCAGCCCCTTTTTTGTGGCCGGGGATATGGAATTGCAAAGGATTTTTCATGACATGTTTGACGAGCCCTGTAAACAAAGGTGTTTCATGCTGAGACAATGATCTATTCACCTACTTTTTTGCTTCGATTAAATTAAAAACAAATGAATTATAGCATTTTCAAAATGAATTGCAAAGAATGAGATTGCAAATGGTGATGGAAAAAGTGGATAATAGAGATGATGGGAGGGATTATCATGAAATTTTCAACGAAAATTACTGATTTGTTAGGAATTGAATATCCGATTATTCAAGGGGGGCTTGCGTATTTGGCTTATTCTGACTTGGCAAGCGCTGTCAGCAATGCGGGAGGGTTGGGCCAGATAACCGCCATGTCGCTTCCTAATCCGGAAGCATTACGAGAAGAAATTCGCAAAGTAAAAGAAAAAACAGATAAGCCGTTTGGAGTGAATTTTGCGATTGGCCAGCACGGACGTCCTTTTTCCGAAATGCTGGACGTGGCGATCGAGGAAAAAGTGCCGGTCATTACGATGACAGGGGGAAATCCTGCACCGATTTTTGAACAATTAAAAGGTGTGCCAGTTAAGAAGCTTGTTCTCGTTGCAGCTCGGAGACAAGCGGTAAAAGCAGAAGAACTCGGCGCCGATGCCGTCATGGTGGTCGGACAGGAAGGCGGCGGGCATCTTGGCAGGAACGACACCGGGACGTTTGTTCTCGTGCCTCAAGTGGTGGATGCCGTTTCCATTCCCGTTGTCGCTTCTGGAGGAATAGCCGATGGGAGAGGCCTTATGGCGGCGTTGGCTCTAGGCGCGGAAGGAATTGAGATGGGCACGCGTTTTATTGCAACAAAAGAGTGCATACATGCGCATCCGTTGTATAAACAAGCATTGGTAAACGGTTCAGAGCACGACACAGTCATCATTAAGCGCTCCCTTGGCGCACCGGCGCGAGCGATCCGCAACAGCTGGACAGAAAAAATTTTGCAAATTGAACAGAACTACGGTGATTATGAAGCACTAAAAGATTACATTAGCGGCGAAGCGAACAAAAAATACATATATGATGGCAAAATCGAAGAAGGCTTCGCTTGGGCGGGACAGTCGATGGGACTCATTAAAGATATTCCAACTGTAGCAGAACTTTTTCAAAACATGATTCAAGAAGCGGAACAAATCCGCAATAGATGGTCCATGTAAAATTAGCAGAGAGGTGCCGTATGAATTATTCATATCCATTTTCGTATGATCTGACAACACAAGAAATCATCGATGTCATCAAATTTTTTGAATGCATCGAGAAAGCGTATGAAAAAGGTGTACGGCGGGAAGAGTTCATCAAAGCTTACCGCCGCTTTAAAAAAATTGTTCCTAGCAAAGCGGAAGAAAAAAAGATGTTTAAAGAATTTGAAGAATCAAGCGGATATTCTTCCTATCCGGTCGTAAAGGCGGGCAGACAGGGAGAAGATGGTGACTGGATTCAAATCCCTAAAGGAAATTAAAGGTCAGTGATGTTCAACATCCTGACCTTTCTGGATTAGATGCTTTTCTGTGCTAAATGATAGAGTGGCGCCAATGTTTGAAAAGTTTCGTCTGCCTTTTTTAAAAACTGTTCGGCATTAAGGGATAGCGCATGCTCTTTTGGGAGATGGATCCCGCAGAGCATCTCCGCTTTTTTTACTTCCTTCAGCCGACGAAAAATGGATGTTAAATCTTCGTCCGACAAGTCTTGTTGTTTGACTGCCTGCGGTTTTGTGTGGTCAGTGGACCAAACAAAATCGCCAGGAATTTCTTTTTGGATTTGATCGATATGTTTTAAAAACGCTTCTCCGATTTTTTCTTTTACAGGCGATTCATAAATAACTGCAAACCAAATAAACACATGTGTTTCCCAAAGGCCGATTTGGAAGTGGGGCAGCTTTTTGTAGCCTCGTTTGCTGTTGGCAAAAGCAACCCAAGTATCATTCGGAGGATTGATCGTTCTGCGGGCGTGTTTGGCGACATGGGCAAACATTTCGTCTCCCGTTAAACTGGATAAGGTCGGGGCGAAATAATTTCCCAACGCTTCTAGCTTTGGACGGATCCGCTTTTTCAGAGCATCCATTCTTGCTTCTAAACCGTCAATTTGAAAAACGGCAAAATCTTCTTGTACAAATGGTGTGAAATCCATAAAAGTCCTCCTTTTCAGCAAACTTGTCCACATTTTAACATAAAAGAAGAAACGTTGCGAGAAAGAAGGAATCATACAACCCGCTGTTTCCTTTTTTAAAGGGAGGAATTCTGGGAGTTGACCCCCAATGGCGAATGCTTGATTTTCGCCAGTTCTTTACAGTATGCTATAAGCAATCGAATTTTATAGAAAGTAGGTTGAAACATGGTTTGGCGTGAAATACATAAAACGGCTGCAAAATGGATGATGGAAGCTGGGGAAAAAATCCGTCAATCGTTTGAGGAACCGCTAACCATTGAAACAAAAGCAGATCCAAACGATCTTGTGACAAACATAGATCGGGAAGTGGAACAATATTTTTGGAACAACATCAGAGACACATACCCTGACCATCATATTTTAGGCGAAGAGGGAAGCGGCCACGAACTTTCATCACTTGATGGCGTAGTTTGGATTATCGACCCGATTGACGGCACGATGAATTTTGTCCATCAACAGCGTAATTTTTGCATTTCGATCGGAATCTTTGAGAACGGCATTGGCAAAATCGGTTTGATCTATGATGTCGTCCATGATGAATTGTATCATGCGATAAAAGGGCAAGGCGCCTATTTGAATGACACGAAGCTTCAGCCATTGCGCACGAAAAAAGTGGAGGAGTCCATAATTGGGTTGAATCCCACATGGGTGGTGGAAAACCGCCGCATTGACCAGTCTATTTTAAGCCCGCTAGTTAAACGGGTGAGAGGGACGAGGTCATTTGGATCGGCTGCCCTTGAATTTGCCTATGTTGCCAGCGGAAAATTGGACGGCTACATTACATTAAGATTAGCCCCTTGGGATTTCGCAGCAGGAATGGTGTTGGTGGAAGAAGTAGGCGGTATTACAACCAAATTGGACGGGAAGCCTGTCAACTTGTTGGAAAAGCAAAGCATATTTGCAGCAAATAAAACAATCCATCAAGAAATCATTGACACATTTATAAAAGGAAAATATGAATCGTAAAGAGCATTATTTGCCATTGTTCCGAACCTGTCATTTTGAAAATAAAAATTTGAAAGGAAAAGAGCGATCGAAATGATCTTGCGTCCAAATACTAATGAATATGCTCCATATTATGAACCATATTTAAAATTGGTTCCGGACGGCGATATATTGGACATTTTAACTTTAGAGGAAAAAGAAACGGTTGCAATGCTGAAAGATCTTACCAATGAACAAGCCGAATTCCGCTATGATTCAGGAAAATGGAGCATTAAAGAAGTGATCGGACATCTTGTCGATACGGAGCGGATTATGGGGTATCGGCTTCTTTCAATAGCACGCGGTGAGACTGCGCCGATTCCGGGCTTTGATGAAAGAGCGTATGTTGAACAGGCTTTATTTGATCAAATGGCTTTAGAAGAACTGTTAAATCAATTTTCCATTTCTCGTCAATCAACGGTCTTGTTGTTGAAAAGTTTGCATAAGGAAGCTTGGCTGCGGCGTGGAAAGGCAAACGGATTTGAAGTGACGCCTCGAGCTATTGCATTCATCATTGCAGGGCATGAACGTCATCATCGCCAAGTGATAAAAGAGCGCTATTTGCAAGCGGATGGTTATCCTTCCAAACCATAACGGACGTTCACAAAAGCAATCTTTTCACAATAAAAGGATTCCCTGCTTTCATCCTTTCCTAAAACGGATGGATTTATCCCCTTTTTCAAGATGTTGCCCAATAGCGGTAAAAACCCACAGATCAGCGGAATATCTGTGGGTCTTCGCCATATAAAAGACATATTCAGGCGAACCATATTCTAAATACGCTATCTACAAAGTTCCATTTTCCCGCATTTTCTTTTTTTGGGCAAAGCCGATGCCAAAGACAATGATAATCCCGATGGCACAAAGAATGACGGCAATCAAATTCCCCGCACCGATGGCAAAGCCTATGAACACGATGAGCAATGCAGCAATGATGGACAAGATTAGAAAAAACCAATTCACTTTTTTCATGATAAGTCCTCCTTGGCTACAATTCGGCAATCTTTTTGAAAAGATTTTCCTTTCAACATTCCTCTTTTAGTTTAACGAAAAATATTCCGCTTTTCTACATTGTTTATGATATAATATCGTAGGTTTAGTTTGAAAAATAGGAGATGTTATTGTGAAAGTTCGCAACGATTTACGCAATATTGCCATCATCGCCCACGTTGACCATGGAAAAACGACGCTTGTTGATCAATTGCTTCGTCAATCTGGAACGTTTAGGGAAAATGAGCAAGTGGCGGAGAGGGCAATGGACTCAAATGATTTAGAGCGTGAACGGGGAATCACGATTTTGGCCAAAAATACCGCAATTGAGTATAAAGGAACGACCATTAACATTTTAGATACGCCAGGCCACGCTGACTTTGGCGGAGAAGTGGAGCGGATCATGAGAATGGTTGACGGCGTTTTGCTTGTTGTTGACGCCTATGAAGGCTGCATGCCGCAAACAAGATTTGTTTTGAAAAAAGCGTTGGAGCAGAACTTAACGCCGATTGTCGTTGTCAATAAAATCGATCGAGAATCTGCCCGGCCGCAAGAGGTAGTGGATGAAGTACTCGAACTTTTCATTGAACTTGATGCGAATGATGAACAGTTGGAATTTCCGGTTATTTACACTTCGGCCATAAACGGGACGGCAAGCTTAGATCCTAATAGACAAGATGACAATATGGAGGCGCTTTTTGATGCCATTATTCAATATATCCCTGCGCCGGTGGATAACAGCGATCAACCTTTACAATTCCAAGTGGCGCTATTGGATTATAACGATTATGTAGGGCGGATCGGCATTGGAAGAATTTTTAGGGGAAAAATGAAGGTCGGCCAGCAGGTAGCGTTGATGAAGCTTGACGGAAGCGTAAAACAATTCCGCGTTACGAAAATGTTCGGCTTTAAAGGTTTAAAAAGGCTCGAGATTGAAGAAGCGAAGGCAGGAGACTTGATAGCTGTCTCAGGAATGGAAGACATTAATGTCGGGGAAACAGTCTGCCCGGTCGATCATCAGGAAGCACTGCCTGTTCTTAGAATTGATGAACCGACATTGCAAATGACCTTTTTAGTAAATAATAGTCCTTTTGCCGGAAGGGAAGGAAAATTTGTCACTGCCCGAAAAATCGAAGAGCGCTTGCATGAGCAGCTGCAAACAGATGTTTCGTTAAGGGTGGAACCGACGGATTCTCCGGACAAATGGATTGTATCAGGACGCGGCGAGCTGCATTTATCCATTTTAATTGAAAACATGCGGCGGGAAGGATACGAGCTTCAAGTATCAAAACCGGAAGTGATTGTAAAAGAAATCGACGGCGTTCTTTGCGAACCAGTCGAACGGGTGCAAGTAGATGTACCTGAAGAATATACGGGGCCCGTTATGGAATCGTTAGGTGCAAGAAAAGGCGAAATGGTTGACATGATCAATAACGGAAATGGACAAGTACGCTTGATTTTTATGGTTCCTTCACGCGGATTGATCGGATATACGACTGAATTTATGTCTTTGACAAGAGGATATGGTATCATTCATCATTCCTTTGAAAGTTATCAACCAATGCAAAAAGGCCAAGTCGGCGGAAGACGTCAAGGCGTGTTGATTGCAATGGAAACTGGCAAGGCTACTTCATACGGCATTCAGCAAGCAGAAGATCGGGGAACCATTTTTGTTGAACCGGGAACAGAAGTTTATGAAGGCATGATCGTCGGCGAACATAACAGGGAAAATGACCTGGTTGTCAATATCTGTAAAGTAAAACAGCAAACGAACATGCGCTCATCAACAAAAGAGCAAACTGTCGGCATGAAAAAACCGCGGATTATGTCGTTGGAAGAAGCGCTGGAATATTTAAATGATGATGAATATTGTGAAGTCACTCCTCAATCGATTCGTTTACGAAAAAAAATATTAAATAAAACTGAAAGGGAAAAAGCCGCCAAAAGAAAAAAATTGGCAGGCCAAAACTAATAAAAGGCCGGGAAAGGGGGCATTAGGCGCAGTGACAGAAGAGCAAGTCATTGAACGATTGTCGTTTTTTGCGCGCCTATACCGCGTTCATGAACAGCATGATGTGGGAATGTGGTGCTTGTATCTCACCATTTTAGTTTTATCTATCATCGTTTACAAATTAGGCTTTGCCAAAAAACTCCCAATTTTAAAATCAGCGATTATTTATCTTTTTCTTATTTTAGGCTGCACGCTGCTTACATTTTTAGCAATTTTTCTTCCGGTTGCCGAAGGCCTCGTTGTTGCGGCTTTAATCTTAAGCATTTACAAAATCCGCCTTCATCAGTCGAAAAAAAAAGAGAAGAATTTGTAGCTTTTATAGAAAATGGAAAAATAAAAACAGATGGACGGATATTTGCCGCCATCTGTTTTTTTATCCGCTTCTGTAAATTCATTTGAAAAAACATTATACTGTTCTAACGTTTCACACCTGAAAAGGAAAAACGTTTTTTCAACCGGCAGCCATTCCCTCAAGGAGATGGCTGAAAACACTGATTAACTTCCGACTAGAAAAGATACGCTTGTTTCGTGCCGTTAAAGATCTTGTCGTTTTTTTTCACGGTAAAGCCGAAACTTTCCTGTAGCTAATCTCCTTTTTGTTTTCGCTTCAATGCGATCGTGGCATTCTTGACACATATAGGTATGGATTGGTCTGTTGCGAAGGCGTTTTGCCTCTTGCGACCAATCATCGATTGTTTCAATTTTATCGCAAAGCACACATTTCACTTTCATCTCAATTCTCATCCCTCTTCAACCATCGTTTTTTCAAAGTATACCATGATTTCTCGCAAAGAACGAAAAAAAATAAAAACGGTGAAGAAAAAACGCTTAAACCCGAAAGGTTCAAGCGTTGATGTTTTCTCATTGTTTTGATTGATCACGCTGCTCTTTGTTCAGCTCTTGTTGTTTTGAATTGGGAAGTTGATCGTTTTCCTCTTTCAGCGGTTGTTTGTTCTGATCATCTATGGCATCTCTCGGCACGCTAGGCATCAATCTTCCCACGATTTGCGCCAATTCATCGAGAATTCCCCCTACAGGCCGGCCGTTTTGTATTTCCTCCGCCATATTGCGAATGCGCTCATTCGTGTCAGGATCAGCAACAATCACGGCGTTTGCTCCGTATGGATCTTGCTTTAACGATTCAGAAACAGAATATTTGATGGATTCTACTTTGGACCGGTCCAGGTCTTGTCTTACATCAATACCGACGACGGCATACTGGCCCAATACAACGGCGGTTGCATTTTTTACATCAGGCACCCGTTCTGCCAAATCGGCTAAATGGCGGGCGATTTCTTGCCCTGTTTTACGGTCGACGTTTTCGCGAACAGAATCTTTAACCGTTACGATTTGTTGATTTTTATCTTCATTTTGTCTGGCATTATCATTAACCGAACAGCCGGCAAAAAATGCGCTGATAAACATGATGGAAATGACAAAGTTTCGCATCGACTCACTCCTTTTTCAGCCCTTATGAAAGTTTTCTTTTTGTTTATTGTTTAATGAACCTTCTAACTTTATTCATCAAGACATATATTTTAGCAACGACAAACTGCAAACGAAGCCTCCAAACCATATGATGAGGGGGAGAAAAGATTGGGCAAAGTGTATGTATTGGATACGAATGTTTTGCTGCAAGAACCGAATTCGATTTTTTCTTTTGATGAACATGAAGTGGTCATTCCTGCAGTGGTGCTGGAAGAAGTCGATTCAAAAAAAAGATATATGGATGAGATTGGTCGAAACGCCCGTCAAGTTTCCAAAATTATTGATCAACTGAGGGAACAAGGAAAATTGCATGAGAAAATTCCGCTGCCGAACGGAGGTTTCCTCAGAATTGAGCTGAACCATCGGTCATTTCATGAATTGCAAGATATTTTTGTTGAAAAAACAAATGATAACCGCATTCTGGCAGTTGCCAAAAACCTTGCATTAGAAGAGGAAGCGAAAGAGAGCGGAAGAACGGTTATTTTAGTCAGCAAAGATGCGTTAGTTCGGGTGAAAGCCGATGCGATCGGCCTTCATACAGAGGATTTTTTAAGCGATCGAGTGGTAGAAATTGATCATATTTATACTGGTTTTTTAGATCTTTACATAAACACGGAAAATTTAAACAGATTTTATGAACATCATGAGCTTTTGCTTTCTGAAATTACCAATCATCCGTTTTATCCCAATCAATTTATTATTTTGAAGGATGCGCTCGGAGGTAAATCTTCAGCACTAGGAATTGTGGACCAGACCGGAAAGCGTTTAAAAAAACTCGTTTTCCACAACGAACAAGTTTGGGGAATCCAACCGAGAAATGTGCAGCAAACGATGGCGATTGAACTTTTAATGCGGAACGATATTCAGCTCGTCACGTTAATTGGCAAAGCGGGGACGGGAAAAACTTTGCTCGCTTTAGCTGCGGGGCTCATGCAAACAGAAGATTTGGAAGAATATAAAAAGCTGCTCGTCGCAAGGCCGATTGTTCCGGTCGGAAAAGACATTGGTTTTTTGCCGGGTGAAAAGGAAGAAAAATTAAGGCCGTGGATGCAGCCGATTTGGGATAATTTGGAATATTTATTTAATACAAAAAAAGCGGGAGAACTTGACACCATTTTGGCCGGAATGAGTTCAATTGAGGTGGAAGCATTGACCTATATCAGAGGGCGGAGCATCCCCGGACAATTTATCATTATCGATGAGGCGCAAAACTTAACGAAACATGAAGTCAAAACGATTTTAACGAGGGTTGGGGATAACAGCAAAATCGTCTTGATGGGGGATCCGGGACAAATTGACCATCCGTACTTGGATGAATACAATAACGGTTTAACATATGTCGTTGAGAAATTTAAAGATCAGTCCATTGCCGGACATGTGAAACTGATTAAAGGAGAACGGTCAAAATTGGCCCAGCTGGCAGCCGATTTGCTGTAGAAAGACAACCCGCAGGAGAGAGAGAAAAAATTCCTCCCTCTTGCGGCAGCAAACTTTTTTACTGTACGATAATGGATTTGACCTTTTTAATCGGATTGTCTTTGTTTGAGCCATCCCCAAAATAGACGTGGATCGGTCCGTCTTCCTTTAATGGTTTTCCATCTTTGCTGAAGCCGAAAATACATTTTCTTGCTTTTTCCAACGGTACTTTCACTTCTCCTGTTTCTGTTTCAAACACGACCGTGTTCGCCTCATCGAACGGTTCGGCATTGTTTAAAAAAGGTTCGAAAGGCATGGCGAACGTGCCGGTCAAAACTTTTTCCTTTTCAAATTTCCGCTCTGTTTTTAAAGTAGGCGGAGAAACAGCACCTTCCTGGATTTCCCGTTGCCATTGCTTAGCCGTTTTTTCAATCGAATCTTCCTTCATATCCTCTTTTGTGTTTTGGCCGAAATCAAAATATGTATTTAAATCAATGCGGCGGTCATCAAAAATCCACACACCGGGATCAAGGGTAATGGAATATTTTACATTCCCTTTAATTTGTATAATATCACTCATGGACATCCCTCCTGATAAAAGTATAAGCGGTTTCTGTCATTTTGTCACATCGCTGTTAAAAAAGAAATGAAATGATTTTTGTCTCTTTATTAAGATCAAAGCTGCGTATTTTTTGGGACGCGATAACATATATATGAACAAAATAAAAGAAAAAATACAAAAATGGGAAGGGAGGCGGCGTTAGTTTCCTTGCAATTTTAGTCTATAACCTTTAATATAAATAGATAGAAAAGGGATTCCTTAAACGGGAACGGAGGGATTCAAGTGGCATCGTTTGATACCGTTATAAGCCATCGAGAAAAAGCTCTTTCGCTTTTAAAGGCGGATGCAGATAAAATTATGAAATTAATCCAAGTGCAAATGGACAATTTGACAATGCCTCAATGCCCTCTTTACGAAGAGGTTTTAGATACACAAATGTTCGGATTATCCCGTGAAATTGACTTTGCAGTAAGACTTGGACTAATTGAAGAGCAGGAAGGGAAAGCGCTTCTTGACACGCTTGAGCGTGAATTGTCCGCTTTGCATGAGGCATTTGTACGTAAATAGAGAAGAAGCTCAAATCGCTTTGAAATCGGTTTGAGCTTTTGTTTTATCAATGTATTCCAGCACAATCCGACTTTAAAAGGATTGTGAAAAATGATTATTCAAAGTATAATAGAAAAAAAATTCTCTTATATGCAGTGACTGCATTTTCAGACAGCAAGAAGAGCAGCATACGTTAAGGAAGATGAACATGTTCAAGAAAATGTTGAAATGCTACGATTATTCGCTGATTTTAGCCGTTTTTTTATTGTGCGGATTCGGATTGATTATGATTTACAGTTCAAGCATGATTACAGCGGTTACGAGATATGAAACATCAAGTGATTATTTTTTTAAAAAACAGTTGATTTCCTTGCTTTTGGCCACTGCGGCCTTTTTGTTCATGATGTTTTTTCCTTACAGGGCGTATTTGAACGGAAAATTTTTAAGAGTTCTTTTTTTCGGATCAGTCGGTGTTTTGGGGTTGCTTTTTTTGTTTGGACATGTCGCAGGAGGGGCGCAGAGCTGGTTTAAATTTGCTGGGAGAGCGATTCAGCCGGCTGAATTTGTAAAGCTTGCCTCCATCATTTACTTATCGGCAGTTTATGAAAAAAAACAGGCGTACATAAAGCAATTTGGCAAAGGAGCATTGCCTCCGGTCATTTTCACCGTATTGATTTGTGTTTTTGTCATCCTACAGCCTGATATTGGCACAGCTTTCATCATTTGGATGATTGCAATGGCCATTATTGCTTGTTCAGGGATGGGTATAAAAAATATGGTGAAGCTGATCATTCTTTCCCTGTTTTTCTTGCTGCTTTTAAGCCCGCTGATCTTGCTGAATGCCGATGACATTTTCAATAAAGAGCGCCTCTCTCGGCTTACTGCGTATAGCGACCCTTTTCAATATGAAGATGGTGCAGGTTATCAGCTCGTCAATTCCTATATAGCGATCGGTTCCGGAGGGCTTAAAGGCTTAGGGCTTGGGGAAAGCATACAAAAGTACGGCTACTTGCCGGAGCCGCACACAGATTTTATCATGGCTGTGATAGCGGAAGAATTAGGTATTTTCGGTGTTCTGTTTGTTCTTGTTCTTTTAGGGTACATTGTGTTGAAAGGTTTGTTTATTGCTAGAAAATGCCAGGATCCGTTTGGGACTCTTATTGCTGTCGGTGTCTCAAGCATGATTGGCATTCAAACGTTTATTAATCTCGGAGGGTTGACCGGGCTGATCCCGATTACGGGAGTAACTTTGCCATTTATCAGCTACGGCGGATCTTCGCTTTTAGTTTTGATGCTTTCGACGGGATTGTTGGTGAATGTTTCCATGTTTGTTAATTACCGTGAACAGTATAAAAAAGAGAAAGTTGGCAGAGACGTTTTTTGAAAGCTTAAGATGGTGTCCCGCGAAGTGTTGTTTTGCAGGACACCTTCAAAATATATATGTATTTTTCATCGAAATGTATATGTAACCAAAGGGGGATTTATATGTCGCAAAGAAAAATCGAAAAAGTTTTAGTAGCCAACCGCGGTGAAATCGCAATTCGTGTATTTCGCGCATGCAATGAATTGAATATCAGAACGGTTGCCATCTATTCCAGAGAGGATACCGGCTCGTATCATCGATATAAAGCGGATGAAGCATATTTAATTGGCGAAGGCAAAAAACCGATTGAAGCATACTTGGACATTGACGGCATCATTGAAATTGCAAAAGCACATGATGTGGATGCGATTCATCCCGGCTACGGTTTTTTATCTGAAAATATCGAATTTGCAAGAAAGTGCGAAGAAGCAGGCATCATTTTTATCGGCCCAAAAACAGAGCATTTGGATATGTTCGGGGATAAAGTAAAAGCACGACACCAAGCGGAACTAGCCGGTATTCCGGTGATCCCGGGAAGCAGTGGGCCGGTCAAAAGCTTGGAGGAAGTCGTTCAATTTGGGGAAAAATTCGGTTATCCTTTCATCATCAAAGCTGCCCTCGGCGGCGGAGGCCGCGGGATGCGGATTGTCCGTTCGAAAGCGGGCGTCAAGGAATCTTATGAACGGGCAAAATCAGAGGCAAAAGCCGCATTCGGCAGCGACGAAGTATATGTGGAAAAATTGATTGAAAATCCGAAGCATATCGAAGTGCAAATTATCGGCGATCATGAAGGCAACATTGTCCATCTTTATGAACGGGATTGTTCTGTTCAACGCCGCCATCAAAAAGTGGTGGAAGTGGCACCAAGCGTTTCTCTTAAAAAGGAATTAAGGGATCAGATCTGTGAAGCGGCGGTTCGATTGATGAAAAATGTCAAGTATGTCAATGCAGGAACAGTTGAATTTTTGGTTTCTGGCGACCAATTTTATTTCATTGAGGTAAACCCGCGCGTCCAAGTTGAGCATACCATCACGGAATTGATCACCGGAATTGATATTGTGCAAACACAAATTTTAGTAGCTGAAGGCCATTCCATTCACAGCGAGAAAATCGGAATTCCTCAACAGGAAGACATTAAAACATGGGGATATGCCATTCAAGCAAGGGTTACAACGGAGGATCCACTGAACAATTTCATGCCGGATACAGGAAAAATTATGGCTTATCGGTCAGGCGGAGGATTTGGCGTCCGGTTAGATACAGGAAACAGCTTCCAAGGTGCAGTCATTACTCCTTATTATGATTCTTTGCTTGTAAAAGTTTCGACATGGGCTTTAACGTTTGAGCAAGCTGCCAGAAAAATGTTGAGAAATTTGCGAGAATTCCGTGTACGCGGCATTAAAACCAATATTCCGTTTTTGGAAAATGTCGTGAAGCATGAAAAATTTTTATCAGGAGAATACGATACATCCTTTATTGATTCTTCCCCGGAATTGTTCGTGTTTCCGAAACAGCGCGACCGCGGTACGAAAATGCTTACCTATATCGCAAATGTAACGGTAAACGGGTTCCCCGGCATCGGCAAGAAGAAAAAACCTGTGTTTGGCCAGCCGCCGATTCCGCCAATAAAGTTATCAGAACCGATTCCAAACGGAACAAAACAAATATTGGAGGAAAAAGGATCGGAAGGATTGGTCAAATGGGTAAAAGAGCAAAAACAAGTTTTGTTGACTGATACGACATTTCGTGACGCCCATCAATCCTTGCTTGCCACGCGCGTAAGAACGTACGATATTAAACAGATTGCAGAACCGACGGCCAGACTTCTTCCAGAGTTGTTCTCGCTTGAGATGTGGGGAGGAGCTACATTTGATGTAGCATACCGGTTTTTAAAAGAAGACCCGTGGGAAAGACTGCAAATCGTCCGGAAACATGTCCCGAACTTGTTATTGCAAATGCTTTTGCGGGCTTCGAATGCTGTCGGATATAAAAACTATCCTGACAATGTCATTAAGGAATTTGTGGAAAGATCTGCGGAAGCAGGCATCGATGTGTTCCGTATTTTTGACAGCTTAAACTGGGTAAAAGGTATGACTCTTGCCATTGATGCGGTACGAAGCTCAGGAAAAATTGCTGAGGCTGCGATTTGCTATACCGGTGATATTCTTGATCCGACAAGAAGAAAATACGATTTGAATTACTATAAACAAATGGCCAAAGAGCTTGAAGCATCAGGAGCCCATATTTTAGCCATTAAAGATATGGCCGGACTTTTGAAACCTCAGGCTGCTTATGAATTAATATCTGCCTTAAAAGAGACGGTCGATTTGCCGATTCATTTGCATACGCATGATACAAGCGGCAACGGCATTTACACATATGCAAAAGCGATTGAAGCAGGTGTCGATATCATTGACACAGCGTTAAGCTCCATGGCCGGACTGACTTCACAGCCGAGCGCCAATTCTTTATATTATGCGCTGGAAGGAACGGAGCGAAGACCGAACGTGGAAGTGTCATCTTTGGAAAAGCTTTCCCGATATTGGGAGGAAGTGCGAAAATATTATGCCGATTTTGAAAGCGGCATGAAGGCTCCTCATTCCGAAATTTATGTGCATGAAATGCCCGGCGGTCAGTACAGCAACCTGCAGCAGCAGGCGAAAGCGGTCGGTTTGGGCGATCGTTGGGAAGAAGTAAAAGAAATGTACAGCAGAGTCAATCGTTTGTTTGGCGATATTGTCAAAGTAACGCCTTCTTCCAAAGTTGTTGGTGATATGGCATTGTTTATGGTGCAAAATAATTTAACGGAAGATGATGTATACGAACGGGGCGAATCGCTTGATTTCCCTGATTCCGTTGTTGAATTTTTCTCGGGCTATTTGGGCCAGCCGTATGGCGGATTCCCGAAAGAGCTGCAGCGAGTGATTTTAAAAGGGCGCGAGCCGATCACGGTCAGACCTGGAGAACTGTTGGATCCGGTTAATTTCCAATCTTTAAAGGAAGAACTGGAACAGCTTTTGCATCATGAACCAACCAACTGCGATACGATTTCATATGCACTATATCCGAAAGTGTTCACGGAATATATTAAAACGTTTGAACGATTTGGAAATATTTCAGTTCTTGATACGCCCACTTTCTTTTATGGAATGCGTTTGGGTGAAGAAATTGAAGTGGAAATCGAAAAAGGAAAAACGTTAATCGTTAAGCTTGTGTCCATTGGCCAGCCGCAGGCGGATGGAACAAGAATTGTTTATTTTGAGTTAAACGGCCAGCCGCGTGAAGTGATCATTAAAGATGAAAGCATCAAATCAACCGTACAGCAGCGGGTAAAAGCGGATCCGCAAAATCCGGAGCATATTGGCGCCACAATGCCTGGCACAGTCATTAAAGTTTTGGTCGAAAAAGGCGAAAAAGTCAACAAGGGAGACCATTTAATGATAACTGAATCAATGAAAATGGAAACGACGGTTCAAGCGCCATTTTCCGGTGTTGTAAAAGAAATTCATGTGGCAAGCGGGGAAACGATTCAAACAGGCGATTTGTTAATCGAACTAACAAAATAATCTTGGAATGCGGTTTGCGAAAGGCCCACAGAATTTTCGAATTCTGTGGGCCTTTTAGCGCTTATTTGAACAGGCTTGTTCAAGAGGTGGCATTAGGATGCCGCTAAACATTGATTTTGTTGTAAAATTCCAAAAAAATGATTGAAAATGATTTTCAATTATGGTAATCTTTCATTAAGGATGAAAATCATTCTCATGAAGGGATTGTGGAAAATCATGACGATGGTATTTGTAGGCTGCACCGTCATTATTTATGGGGCTATCATCGGTTATGTGTTAAAAAAAATCGAAGCGAGCATATAGAAATGTTACATATCCAAGGGGCTGGCGGCATCGCGGTCCTCTTTTATTTTTCCTCCCTTTCCGGACCAAGGGTGTGGTAAAATCATAAATGGAATGGTTGGGAAAAGGAGAAATCGATATGGGAACGATCAAACAACAAGATTTCGTTAAAAGTTTTATTCACATTTTTCAGCTTCTTCCTGAAGAAATAAATGTCTCGTATAAACGAAAATGGAAAGAATTGATTGAAAAAGAACTGAATCAGCAATTGCACATAGCGTTCGTTGGCCATTTTTCCGCAGGAAAATCAACATTATTGAATAAGCTTGTTAACGGTGCTGTATTGCCGTCAAGCCCGCTGCCGACAAGCTCCAATATTGTCATGCTCGCAAAAGGTGAAACAGCCACTGCCGCTTATTTTATGGACGGAAAAATATATGAGTGGAAAGAGGAGTTAACCGATGAGTTTATCCGAAAGCTCTGCAAGCAAGGCGCAAATATTGAAAGAGTGTTGATTCAGCGCCCTCATTTCACCATCCATGATCATCTGCTTTTCATCGATTCTCCGGGGATAGATTCAACGGACGACGACCATCGCAAAAGGACGGAATCGGCCCTACATTTGGCAGATTGCATCGTTTACGTAGCCGATTATCACCACGTTCAGTCCGAATTGAACTTTTCCTTTTTAAAAAAATTGCTAGAGATGAATAAGCCGCTGATCGTTGTCATAAACCAAATTGATAAACATAACGAAAAGGAAGTTGCATTTTCAGCATATCAGGACAATATAGAAGCATCGTTGACAGCTCTTGGCATCAGAAAAGACGACATTTTTTATACATCCTTAAAATTTGCGAATCATCCTTTCAATCAATATGGCCAACTTGAAAAACGATTCATGGAGATGGTTTTTGACCGAACGAGACTCATTCAGGAAAATATGGTGGAACAAGCCAAAATCCTTTTTAAGGAAATGAAAGAGGGACTTTCTGATAAAAAGGCCAATCAGTTCGGTCTTTCTCTTGAAGATTGGCGAAACGTAGAACATTTGTTGTCAAGCGGCCAGGAAAAGATTGCAGAGACCGAACAAAAACTCCGTGCATTTCAAAAAGAAATAGGCCAATTTGAAACTGCATTTGACAAAGAACTGGAATCTTTGTTGAAAAACGCAAATCTTATGCCTTTTTCTACAAGAGAGAAAGCTGAAAAAGTGATTGAAACGCAAAAGAAAGATTTTAAAGCAGGCTGGTTTTTTGCCAAAAGAAAAACAGAAGAAATAAAACAAAAAACATTATCCGAATTTCATGAAGAAATTAATAAAAACGTCGAAACGCAAATTGGCTGGCATTTATCGAATATGCTCAAGACGTATTATGAACAACTGAAACTTGAAGATGAAGCGCTTCTAAAGCAAATTTTTGCATTAAAACTTCCAATAAGCGAAGAAATGCTCCTTTCTGTCATCAAACCGCAAGCGGAATTAAATGGACAGTATGTGCTCCAATACGGAAAAGAAGTTACGAACGCCATCCAGCAATTTTGCAAAAAAGAAGCGCTCTCTTTGCGAGAACGTTTGAAAGAAGCATTGGTTTTAAAAAATCAGGAAGAAAAAGAACGGGCGCTGCAAAAGAAAGAAGAGCTTACCGCAAGAATGATCAAATGGTCTAAAGCGCTTGAAGAACAGGAAAAACTAAACAAAGCATTTGAAGAATTGGAAAGAATATTGAATCATCCGAGCGATGTATCCGACATTGATGTCGATCAATGGATCTCAGCCAATCTGACAAAGCGGATGTTAAAGGAAGATGAACTGACAGCACGATTAGCTTTTCATGAAGAAAAGGAAATTTCTGTTGAGAAGCTAAATAACATTGAAAAAGAAAGGCAGCATAACCGGGAAAAAGTCATTGAAAAATTGAAAAAAAGCGTCATCATTTTGACGGAAGCTGGCCTTGACCATTCAGCCGGCCGACTAAAGGATAAACTTTTGCAATTGGAAAACCGCACATTCCAAATCGCCATTTTCGGAGCGTTCAGCGCGGGGAAATCAAGTTTTCTGAATGCAATGATCGGGGAGAAAATTTTCCCGGCTTCGCCAACGCCTACGACAGCTGTCATCAACAAATTGACCGGCGTAACGGCTGAAAAAAAACACGGATGTGTTGAAGTTGCTTTTAAAACGGAACAAAAAATTTTACAAGAAATTAATGAATTATTAAAACCATTTTCCATCCGAGCGGATCATTTCGCCGACTTACAAAAAGCGCTCATCACGTCTTTAGAACAAACCGGAAATGTCATGACGGAAAGGCGGCTGAAAACATTTCTTGAGGGGATCCGCTATTATGAACGGGAAAACAAGCCGGAGAGCAAAACGATTTCCATTGATGACCTTGAAAGGTTTGTCGCCAAGGAAGAGATCGCTTGCTTAATTGAAGAAGTGGTGATCTATTATGATTGCCATTTGACAAGGAAGGGCATAACCCTCGTCGACACGCCGGGCGCCAACTCTTTTCACGGGCGTCACACGGATCTTGACTTTCAATATATAAAACATGCGGACGCAATTATCTTTTTAACGTATTTCAACCATCCATTTTCGAAAGGGGATCAACAATTTTTGAACCAGCTCGGCCTTGTCAAAGACGCTTTTACATTCGATAAAATGTTTTTTATTATTAATGCGATTGATCTGGCCGAAAATGAACAAGATGCAAGAGACGTCAGAAACTATGTGGAAGAAATGCTGAATCGTCATTCAATCAGGAATCCGAAGCTTTTCCAAGTTTCAAGTCTATATGCGATGGAAGGAAAAACAGCAAAGGCGGCGGCCGATGAGTTTTCCCTTTTCCTAGAGTCGTTCGATCATTTTATTCAACATGAACTGATGACGGTTTTTATACAGGCAGCAGAATATGAGTTTCAAGCAGCTGTTAACGAAATGGCGGAAATGGTCAAGTTAATGCGGCTTGATGAAAATGAACGGGAAGCCAAAGGAAATGAATTGAACAGACAACTCATCGAAATAGGAAAAACGATCCGTTCATATCCAATAGATGAATATATCAAATCGCTTCAGCAGGAAGCGGAAGAACTGAACTATTATGTTAAGCAGCGGATTGTTTACAAACTGCCTGAGCTGTTCAAACAAGCATATGAACCGAGCCGGTTTATGAATGCCAGAGGCAATGAAAAAAAAGTGTTGATGGAATGTTTTCAAGAATTGATCAACAGTTTGGAAATTTACTTGCGGCAAGAACTCAATGCGACGACATTGCGTCTAGACAAGCATGTCAACCATCTTTTGCAGCAAATGAATGAAAAACTCTCTGGCTTGATTTCCGGAAAATATGTTTCGGTGCCATTTGCCCAAACAGTAGAACGGAAGCTTGAAGAATTGGATGTCAACTTGTCTGTGTCAGCTTTTTTACACATTGATGCCGCAAAAGCGCACAAAGTGTTTCGCAACACAAAATCGTTTTTTGAACAAAATGAAAAACAAAAGCTGTTCAATCTATTGGAACACGAACTCGAAAAGGGAATTGAAAAAGCGGTAAAAGCTGGAGAAAATGAAATGATTCACCATTTTAAATCATTGATGGAGCGGGAATTTTCCAAAGAAAAGGAAAAGATGATGAAAGAAGCGGAAAAATTTGTCACAGCGAGGATCAAAACGTTAAAAGCACCGCACGATATGAATGGGTTGACCGAAAAATTGCAGCAACTGCAAAACTTATCCTAAAGGAAATAACGTGAACAAAAAAGGGGAGAGAATGAATGGCGGAAGTCCATCATGAAATCACAAAACATGCAAACCGTCAGCATGAAATCGTGAAACAATTTGTTCAACTTGAAACAAAACGGGAGGCGGCCATTGACGAAGCGGTTGCCTTGTGTGAAAAAGGATTGGATTTTTCTGTAAATGCTGTTAACCAAGTGACAGAACAAATCAATGAATTAGCGAGAACTACCGGGATTGTTCCAGTCAGAAAGTTTGTCACAGTTGAAATGGTCAAGGAATACGTTGCCCGTAAACAGGGACTGTCTAAAAAGTCCATTTAGTGTCATATGTTTCCAAGTAAAAGACCCAAGAATGTTGATATAATTGCATTCCTGGGTCTTGCTTTTTTCATACATTCGTCTGAAAAACCGCTTTTCGGACAGCCCCTGTTAGCAAAATGCAATAGGAAAATTACGCAGCCTCGCTCTTCGATTTTTTCCATCTCGAAAAAGGGTTCTTGAAAGCTTCCGATAAAATCATGGCAATGAAAATGAAAAGACAGCCGATGGCGCTTGTAGCAGAAAGCCTTTCACCTTGCCAGAAAAACGCCGTGATGGCCGCAAAAACCGGTTCTGTCGCAAATATCATCGCAACCCGGGAAGGGGAAGTAAAAGCTTGATATTTCGTTTGTGCCACATAAGCATAGGCTGTTGCCAACAACGATGTCATGAGCAAGGCAAATGCAACATCGAACGTGAAAAGTCGGCGAATGCTGATCGTAAAAATCGTTGGTTCAAAAGCCATTGCTGATAAAAAGCTTAACAAAGAAACCGTCAGCAATTGAATGATCGTGAGCGGCAGCACCGGAAACTGCTTAGACAGTGCGCCTGTTAAAACAATATGAACAGCAAAAGCAAATGCGCATAATAACACGAGGAAATCTCCCGTTTGAAATGAATGGAAGCTTCCTCCGGCCAATAAATATAAACCGATCGTACCGATGATGGCGCAAAAAATAGAGGTTGCTCTTAATTTTTCCTTTAAAATCAAGGAGGCAAGAAATGGAACGATCATGACGTTTAAACCGGTGATAAAACCGGCTTTTGATGAGGTTGTCGACATTAAGCCGACGGTTTGAAAGGAATAGCCGCAAAATAAAAAAGTGCCAAGCAATATTCCGTTTTTCATTAATGCACCGTTGAAAAGCGAGTCTTTTTTTTGGCCGATGAGCAGCAATGATAAGCAAAGGCTGCCGATCAAAAAGCGGATTCCGTTAAAAAAATTTGGGGGAATAAATTCAATGGCTCGCTGAACGATCACAAAGGTTGATCCCCAAATAAATGCGATGCTGAGCAGCACCAAATCGGCAAGATGTTGTTTTTTCATGTTTTTTTCTCCCTCTTTTCATGATTCCAAATAGCTTTTTTTGCCAATTCGTCAGCGATTTTGTTTTGTTTTTCCGGAATCCATTTCAGAAAAAACAGGTCCATTTGTTCCATTAGTGCCAGCGCTTGTTGAAGATGCGGTTTATACCGGTTATGTTTTACAAATCGCTTTTGTACAGCGTGATCGACAGCCTGCGAATCCGTTCGGAAGGAGGCGGATTTGTAATTTTTATTTATACAAATCTTCAGTCCTTCGACAAGTGCTGCAAATTCCGCTTCATGATTATCCATGTTGCCGAGAAAGATGGAATGTTTTTCTTGAAAATCGGCTCCCTTAATGTATATGCCTGCACCGGACGGACCTGCTCCGCCTTTTGACGCCCCGTCTATATATACTTCCAGCAAATTGACAACACTCCTTTTTGAAAGAACGAAAGATGATCGGTTGTTGCAGGAATTATTCCGCGAAAAGACGAATATAACATAAAATTAGGATGAAGATATATTTGAAAGGCTCATCCTTTTGAAAAAACATGAAACAATTCACAATTATACCATATCGGCCGGTTTTGTATGATTGATCGTTTGAAAAAAATGTGATATAAAAAATGAGGTTTAGTGTTTTTGTTTTTCATCCAACCTATTTTTACCCAAAGCAACACGACTGTTTGTCATTGGAGATGGAATGATCATGGAAAATCGCACAATAATCATTGAAAAAGTGACGGAATTAATGGATACGTATTGCGTAAACTGTTTTTTAAAAGCACATTTTCGAAAAGAATATGGAAAAACGTACGCCCATTCTTTTTGCATCAACAAATGCACGGTTGGCGAAAAAATAAAAAAATTGGGCAGTCAGCTGTCGGAAAAGTAGAGCCTGTTTTTAACCAAATACCGGCGCTTTTCAGATCAGGAAAAAATTGTATAAAAAATAAAAAGAGGCTTTTTTAGCCTCTTTTTATATCGGAAGATCATGGCGATCAGCAATTATAATTTAACAACGTTAGCAGCTTGAGGTCCTCTATTTCCTTGAACGATTTCAAATGAAACCGCTTGACCTTCTTCTAAAGTTTTGAAACCTTCTCCTTGGATGGCAGTGAAATGAACGAAAACATCGTCTCCGCCTTCCACTTCAATAAAACCGTAGCCTTTCTCATTGTTAAACCATTTTACTTTTCCGTTTTGTTGCATAATTCAATTTCCTCCTAATACTTTCCGCACAAAGCCGTGCTTACAAAATTTTTATCATTTAACTGGAATATAATGCAACAAGCAAGGTTTCAAAACCTTAAAGCTGCCATATATTCTGCTAAATGATATATTTACTATACACGAACAAAATATAGTAAGTCAAGTCATTTCCTTCCTAGGATGATGATCATTTTTAGTCCATTTTTCCTAAAGGAAGAGGATGCTATTGATTGAAAGGGTTTAATTCCCGCGCTTCAATTCCGCCATCAGATCATTTTGAGTGGGAGGCTGGCGTTTGAATGGCGGAATATTGAACGGTTTTGGCCATATGAGCTTCTCCTTTGCCATGGGAAAATGTGGCACGGTCAACTAATTTGTTCCTGACGATATTTCATCATTCGTTCGCTTTCTTGTAAAATATCGTCTATAATCGTGTCGACTGCATTTGGATGATACAACCGGTGAATATTTTCCCGCATTTTTGCCATGATGTCAGGTGCATTCAACAGCCGGTTCATTTCATTAATCATTTCTTCAATATTGTTGGCAATGACGGCTGCATGATGTTTGGCAAAAAATTCGGCATTTTCTTTTTCTTGGCCGGGAACAGGGTTGTACAATATTAAGGGAACTGAAAGGGCAGTCGCTTCAGACAATGTTATGCCGCCTGGTTTTGTCACAAGCAGTGATGCAACTCGAAACAGTTCGTCCACTCTTTCAACATATCCGAACACTTTCAGGCGATCCCCGTGCTGTTCTGCGAGAGGGGATAAACGTTCTTTTAATGTGTGATTGTTTCCGCAAACAACAATTGTTTGAACATTTTGCGAATCGATCATGGATTCACAAATTTCTTTCACATGTTTTAATACACCGTGAGCGCCCGCCATAATCAGCAATATATGCTTGTTTTCATCTAATTGATATTTGCGGTATAAAGATTTTTTTTCGATTTGTTCTTCAAACTGTTTGCGGATGGGAATACCCGTCACCTTTATGTCATCGTCGCTCACACCAATATTGACGAGCTTTTCCTTAACATTTTCACTGGCAACGTAATATTTATCAATATTTTGGTGAACCCAAATTTTATGAAGGCAAAAATCGGTCATGACGTTAAAGGTTGGAATGACATGCCCTGTTCGTCTTCGATATTCAGGAACGACAATCATTGGAAATGTGTTGATAATAATATCAGGTCTTTCCTTATCAATGATTTCTGCCAGACGCTTTCTCCCCATTGTATAGTAAACGTTCATCACTCTTTTGTTATACATTTTATCAACGCCGTAATAAAAAAGACGGTAAAATTGTTTTCCAAACGAAAAGCTTTTTAAATAAAGATATTTTGTAATTTCTGTGATCAACGGATGCGATTCGCGGTAAAGATCGCAAACAATCACTTGCAACCCGCGTTCAGCACAGTTTTTTTCCAATGTTGACGCCACTTGAATATGACCATTTCCGTATTTCGCAGTCAAAATTAAAATTTTCGGTTTTCTCATAAATGTTTTCATCACCTCATTGAAAGAACGTCGCGTCTTGTTCCGGTTGATCGATATCTATTATTCCCAAATATAAGGTGTTTCTTGATATACATAATAATTAAGCCAATTGACGAACAATAAATTCGCATGGGATCGCCAGCGATGATATGGCGTTTTCGTCGGATCATCATTCGGAAAATAATTTTTCGGCATGTCAATGTCAAGACCTTTCGCCAAATCCCGTTCATACTCCTCTTTTAAAGTCGTTGCATCATACTCCGGATGCCCTGTCAAAAAGATGAACTTTCCGTCTTTAGAAGCGACAAGACATACACCTGCTTCATCGGAATATGATAAAATCTGCAAATCTTTCTCTTTTTTCAGCGCCTCCGTGTCAATATCGGTATGGCGGGAATGGGGAACATAATAAATTTCATCAAAACCGCGTAAAAGCTTTACGGATGGATCGGAAATTTTATGTTCAAAAACACCGAAGCATTTTTTCGGCAGCATGTATTTATTAATCCCGTAATGATAATAAAGTCCTGCCTGAGCTCCCCAGCAAATATGCAATGTCGATGTTACGTGTTCCTTCGACCATTGGAAAATATCGGTAAGTTCTTTCCAATATGTCACTTCTTGATACGGCATTTTTTCCACCGGAGCCCCTGTGACAATCATCCCGTCGTATTTTCGATGATGAATTTGATCAAATGTTGTATAAAATTGCTCCAAATGTTGTTTAGCAGTCGTTTTCGGCGTATGCGTTTTTGGACGCAAAAAGGTAATGTTCACTTGCAAAGGGGAATTGCCAAGCAGCCTTAAAAGCTGTGTTTCCGTTTTTTCTTTTTCCGGCATTAAATTTAGGATTACAATATTTAAAGGGCGGATATCTTGTGTATATGCCCGTTTTTCATCCATCACGAAAATGTTTTCTTTCTCTAATATTTCTTTTGCCGGCAAATTGGAAGGAATATTAATCGGCATTTCATTGCACCTCCGAGAGTCGATCGCTTATGTAATAGGATAAAAAAGGATCAAACCAAGTTTTGCTAATATTATAGAGAGTTTATCATGATATTTCAATTGAAGTTTTGCTATGATTATTATGTAAAGAAATCGTCCATTCAAAAAATAAAAGGGGGAAAACGGTATGTCCATTTATGATTTCCAAGTGAAAACAGCCACCGGGCAAATGACTTCACTACTACAGTATAAAGGAAAAGTAATGCTGATTGTCAATACAGCAAGCAAATGCGGTTTTACTCCTCAATATGAAGGACTGGAAAATTTGTATCGTACATATAAAGAAAAAGGGTTTGTTGTATTGGCTTTTCCCTGCAATCAGTTTGGCAAGCAAGAACCTGGAAGCGATGAAGAGATACAACAATTTTGTCAAACAAACTACGGAGTGACGTTCCCGGTCTTTGCGAAAGTTGACGTCAAAGGAGCCAATGCCCATCCTTTGTTTCAATATTTGGCGGAACAGCTTCCTGGGGTGTTTGGAACAAAAGTGATTAAATGGAATTTTACGAAATTTTTGATTGATAAAGAAGGAAATCCGGTAGAACGTTTTGTTCCGCAAACAAATCCGAAAGATATTGCTACATATATCGAAAAGCTTTTGTGAACTTCAAGCTCTTTGACGAGAATATTTTACGGGATGTATGTTAAAATGATACTGCAGATAGGAAAGAGGGAGTGACACCATGTGAAAATCAAGTCAATTGAACCTACCCCTAGTCCGAACACGATGAAAGTCATTTTAGATGAAGAATTGCCGGCGGGGAAAAGAAATAATTACAATAAAATGAATGCTCATGAAGCTCCTGAAGAAATTCAGTCCATTTTAGCGATCGAAGGTGTCAAAAACGTCTACCATGTCGCAGATTTTTTGGCGATTGAACGCAATGCCAAATATGATTGGCAAAACATTCTATCGGAAGTACGAGCTTCATTCGGAGAAGCCGTGGAAGAAAGGGATGGTGTTTATCACCCTCGGGAAGGATACGGGGAAGTAAAAGTATTTATCCAAATGTTTCGCGGATTGCCGATGCAGGTGAAGCTTACCGACGGCCAAGAAGAACGGCGATACGGTTTGCCCGATCGTTTTCGGGAGGTTGTAATGGAAGTTCAAATGCATGCGAAAAACGTCGTGCTTGAACGGGAATGGAAAGAACAAGGTGTTCGCTACGGAGACTTGGATGCCATTGGAAAAGAAGTTGTCGAGGAAATTTCAGCTGCGTACCCTCCCGAACGTTTGGAACGTATAAAAGATCGGATCATTCATCATGATGATGAGAAAGGAAAGTACAAACGCCCAAGCTATAAAGTCACTTCCGACATGTTGGATGATCCTGATTGGCAAAAACGGTTTGCCCATCTCGAACAAATGGATCCGACTTTAGAGGATCTTCCTGTGCTGGAAAAGGCGTTGCATGATGAAAAACCTTCCATTCGAAGGCTTGCGACCGTCTATTTAGGAATGCTGAATGATCCGATTGTTCTTCCTTTCTTGTATAAAGCTCTGAAAGACAAAAGCGTGACGGTGCGGAGAACTGCTGGCGATGCCTTATCCGACATTGGCGATAAGGCAGCAATCCCCGCTATGATAGAGGCACTGAAAGATAAAAATAAACTTGTGCGCTGGCGGGCGGCGATGTTTTTGTATGAGGTTGGGGATGAAACTGCATTAGAGGCCTTGAAGGAAGCGGAAGATGATCCTGAATTTGAGGTGAAGATGCAAATTAAAATGGCAATCGAACGGATAGAAAAAGGAGAAGAAGCGAAGGGTTCTGTTTGGAAGCAAATGACGGAAAGCCGGCAAAAATGAACCGAAATTCCGTATAAATTTTTTGAGGAGGAATGTTTAATGTCAATGGCTTATGAAGAATATATGCGCCAACTCGTTCAACCGATGCGGGATGAATTGATAAATGCAGGGTTCCGTGAATTAACAACAGTTGAAGAAGTAGAAAAATTTATGGAATCTGCCGAAGGAACGACACTTGTGTTCGTCAATTCTGTTTGCGGCTGCGCGGCCGGCCTTGCACGACCCGCTGCTACCCAAGCTTTGGCCGTTACTGAAAAAACACCCGACCATCTTGTGACGGTGTTTGCCGGGCAGGATCGTGAAGCGACCGCCAAAATGAGGGAGTATTTTACAGGTTATGAGCCTTCTTCGCCGTCCATTGCGCTCTTAAAAGGGAAAGAGGTTGTTCATTTCATTCCAAGGCATGATATAGAAGGAAACACGCTGGAAGGTGTGATGGAAAACCTTCTTCAAGCATTTGAACAGCATTGTTAAGGATGCGATGTTGCATCCTTTTTTATTTTTTATCCGTCAGTCGTCTAAATGAAAGCGCAATTTTAGCGCTTCGTTCCGCAGCGAGTGCGCACAAATTTTTACAAAATAGAAGCTGGTAAAACTACAATTGCTTTTTGCAGCAGCCATATCCGTTTTGTTCATTTCCTGCCGATATAGTTCTTTTAAATAAAGAAAAAGAACATGTTGAAAAACAAAACGAAAGCCGGTTCGCCGACTTTTTTAAATGAAGCGGTGAAAAAAGGTTGAAATACACGGTGTAATAAAAACAGCAAAAATAAAAACGGGTTCAGAATTCTCTGACCCGATCCTTCGCTTTCCTTTCTTCTGTTAGTCCGCAAGTTCCATGACGATTAGATAAGCGAGCGTAATAAAGCTGCCGATGATAAAGAATGTTTCATACATTGGTGCTTCCCCTCCGTCTATCGTTTTCACTTTTATAACTTATTTTATTTTACCTCTTTTTATTGATTTTTCAAACCCATTTCGCAAAAAGAATTCTATGATTTTCCATTTCGCGAAAATATGATAGAATAATAGTTATGATTCGAACTTGCGGGAAGGAAGAAGCGAAATGAAGCAATGGGTTAGGAAATCGCTCATAGTGCTTTTTACGATCGCCACATTTGGACTCGTAACGCCACCTGCAGTGTTGACGGTTAATAAGCACGCGCCCGAAGAAACGCCGACACCGGAAAAAGAAGCTGTTGAAGCTGCATTTGGTGAAGTGGAAATTGCAGATTCGACAATTGAAGACGTTGAAATCAGCTTCATTGATCAATTGTTGTCAGAAGCAGAAAAGCAATCATTTCAAAAATTCGGTGGAAAAATTGGGAATGTCATTGAGCATGAATTCCGCACTTTCATTTTGCCAAGGATGGAGGAAGTAATATCCGGTTTTCTTGAAACTGAACATGATCGTTTTGAGAACTTGGCCATTTCCCAGCAGCCATCATCGGGAAAGGGCGAGAAAATTTTTCACATTTTTGACCAATCAACAGGGGAGGATGTCCTTCGTTTTCATGTTCGCACAGATCATCCGCCGCTAGAAGGCTATTGGTTTGATTTTCACTATCACACCTATCACGACAATTTTCAAAACCATTATACTTTAGGAAGAATTTATTGGGATACAAATACTCCACCAAATTGGATGTCATAATAAAGGATGTGAAATTAATCATGAGTTTTCCGTTAGAAAAACTTCAGAAAAAAGCAATAGAACTTTTGGAAGAACGGGGAGTTGCACTGAAAGACATTGCGGAAATTGTTCTTTCCCTCCAGCAAAAATATATCCCCGGAATTACTCTTGAGGATTGTTTAGTTCATGTTGAACAAGTTTTAAGAAAAAGAGAAATCATCCATGCTGTGCTAACTGGGATTGCGATCGACCAACTTGCCGAAAAAAAATTGCTTCCAGACCCTTTGCAGCAAATCGTTGAAACTGATGAATCTCTTTACGGCATCGATGAAATATTATCATTATCCATTGTCAACGTATACGGTTCCATTGGCTTTACCAATTTTGGCTATTTGGATAAAGAAAAATTCGGAATTATTCGGGAACTGAACAATTGCAAGGGCGGAAAAGTCAACACGTTTTTAGATGATATTATTGCTGCCATCGCAGCAAGTGCTGCAAGCCGCATTGCACACCAGCACCGCGATTTGGGAGATCAAGTTGAAAATGTTTAACAACCCGACCTATTTATTTTATTATAATGAAAAGACAGCAACAAGAATACAATTTAAAGGAAGTGTCGTATTTGAAGCAATATTTGGAATTGTGTAAATACGTTTTGGAAAACGGAGTCAAAAAGCAAGATCGCACCGGAACCGGTACGATCAGCACGTTTGGCTATCAGATGCGATTTGATTTAGCGGAAGGCTTCCCGCTCGTTACCACAAAAAAAATTCATCTGAAATCGGTTATATATGAGCTTCTCTGGTTTTTAAAAGGAGACACAAATGTGAAATATCTGCAGGATCATGGGGTTCGCATTTGGAACGAATGGGCGGATGAAAACGGGGAACTCGGGCCGATTTACGGTTATCAGTGGCGCTCTTGGACAGGGGCTGACGGCCAAACAATCGACCAAATATCCAATGTCATTGAACAAATTAAAACAAATCCTGACTCCCGCAGGCTGATTGTCAGTGCTTGGAATGTGGCTGATCTTGAGAAAATGGCTTTGCCTCCTTGCCATACCCTTTTTCAATTTTACGTGGCGGAAGGAAAGCTTTCATGTCAGCTTTACCAACGGTCTGCTGACCTTTTTTTAGGGGTTCCGTTCAATATCGCTTCGTATGCCCTTTTGACCATGATGATCGCCCAAGTTTGCGATCTCGCTCCCGGGGAATTTATCCATACGTTCGGAGATGTCCATATTTATTCCAATCATATCGATCAAGTAAAACTGCAATTGACAAGAGAGCCGAGACCGCTCCCAACAATGAAATTGAACAGAAAGGTTCAATCGATTTTCGATTTCCAATATGAAGATTTTACGCTTGAAGGGTATGACCCTCATCCACACATAAAAGGGGAAGTCAGCGTATGATTTCCTTTTTGTTTGCCATGGACAAAAATCGGCTGATCGGGAAGGAAAACAAGCTTCCGTGGCATCTTCCGAACGATTTGAAATATTTTAAAGAGATGACTATGCAGAAAAAAATTGCAATGGGACGAAAAACGTTTGAATCCATCGGACGGCCTCTTCCAGGGCGGAAAACGATTGTTTTAACAAGAGATGAGCATTTTTCATGCGAAGGCTGTCTTGTTTTTCATTCGATTGAGGAATTTGTGCGGTTTGCTGAAAACGAACATGAAGAAATTTTCGTCATCGGCGGGGCGGATATATTCAACAAAATGCTGCCATATGCGGATCGGCTTTACATAACAGAAATTGAAGCGGAATTTTCAGGAGATGTTTTTTTTCCCGAAATCGATTATTCCGAATGGGAACTTATTTCCGAGAAAGAGGGAACCCTTGATGCGAAAAACGTGTACCCGCATCGATTTCTTATTTATGAAAGAAAAAGCCGGTGAAATTTCCATAATGGAACGAAGCATTTAAAAATTCTTAAAACGATGGTATAATATTAAAATTAAGAATTTTTTAAAGGGCAGGGGTGTACAATGGCGAATATGACAAAAGTTGAAGCATTCGTCCAAGTAGAGGATATATTAAAAGCTCATCAATCATTAAAAGATGTGGTTGTTCATACTCCATTGGAATACAATCAAAGATTGTCAGAAAAATATGGTTGTAAAGTGTATTTGAAAAGGGAAGATTTACAAGTTGTGCGATCCTTTAAAATTAGAGGGGCATATAACAAAATGAAGCATTTGGCTCCTGAGGAAACGAAAAACGGGGTTGTTTGCGCCAGTGCGGGGAACCATGCGCAAGGTGTCGCTTATTCTTGCAGAGCTTTAAAGGTGCACGGAAAAATTTTTATGCCTTCAACGACGCCAAAACAAAAAATTTCGCAAGTGGAACTGCACGGACGGGGATACATTGAAATTATTTTGGTCGGGGATACGTTCGATGATTCCTATAAAAAAGCGATGGAATGCGCTGAGAAAGAAAAACGGACATTCATTCATCCATTCGATGATAAAGACGTGATTGCCGGGCAAGGAACGGTTGCAGTGGAAATTTTAAATGACAGCGATGAACCGATTGATTTTCTATTTGCCTCTATTGGCGGCGGCGGCTTGTTTTCCGGAATCGGAACTTATTTTCAAGGTGTGTCCCCGAACACAAAACTGATTGGCGTTGAACCGTCAGGAGCGCCTGCCATGGCCAAATCGTTGGAAGCGGGAAAAGTGATCGAATTGCCGGAAATCGACAAATTTGTAGACGGAGCTGCGGTGCAAAGGGTCGGTGATCATACCTACTCCATTTGCCAAACGATTTTAGATGATCTATTGTTAGTGCCAGAAGGGAAAATTTGCACGACGATCTTGAATTTATACAACGAAAATGCAATTGTTGCAGAACCTGCGGGGGCGATGTCAATCGCTGCTCTTGATTTTTATAAAGAACAAATAAAAGGAAAAACGGTTGTTTGCGTTGTCAGCGGCGGAAATAACGACATCGGACGAATGCAGGAAATTAAAGAAAGATCTTTGCTTTATGAAGGATTGCAGCATTATTTTATCGTCAATTTTCCTCAAAGAGCCGGCGCTTTGAGAGAATTTTTAGATGAAGTTCTAGGTCCTACGGATGATATCACACGGTTTGAATATACAAAGAAAAACAATAAAGAAAGCGGACCGGCGCTCGTTGGCATTGAGGTGAAACATCGGGAAGACTACCATGGTCTTGTGGAAAGAATGAAAAAGAAAGGTTTTCCATTTACAGAGGTGAATAAAGACAGCAATTTGTTCAATTTGTTAATCTAATCGGAAAAAATGGCGGAAAACATATTTTGACATTTTTCTCCGCCATTTTGATGTAAAATAAAAGAAACGGGTAAAAAAGAGGATTGATAGTTTGCTGCTGAAAAGCTTAGAGTTCAAGCTGAAAAATGGGCAGAAAGTAAAAATTGTGGAAATCCCTGTATTGGAGGATGATAACTCTTACCGTTTCATGTTAAATCTTCGTCTGAACATGTTTTTAACCATGATTTGTCAAGATGAAAAACCGAAGGCCGTCTACTCCTTTCGCGCCTATTTAAAACGGGTGTTAAAATGGTCTGATTATGAAGCGGTTTATCAAACAGACAGATTAAAACATAATGCTTAATAATTAAATACTCCCCATACGGTTGACTAGATGAATCAGCCAACCGTATGGGGTTTTTCAATTTTATAAAAACAATTAGGAAAGAGCCGATGCTTTATTTGTATAATCTGGCTGCATTTTATTAGACTGATAAGCTATCAAGCTGTAAAGAAATGTGATAAAGTTGAAACTTTTATGAACCCATTTTGAATTTGCTTTGATCTTGTGCAAATTTTTGATAAACTTCTCGATAGAAACTTAGGAAAGGTGAATCGATCGATGAAAAAAACACTCTTTTTTGGACTTATCATCTGTTTCTTTTTTTTAGCGGCATGCAGTGGAAGCAAAATTGAAGACCCTTTAAATTATAAAGTGGAAAACTTTGAATTTACCGATCAAGATGGGAAGCCGTTTTCATTAAAAGATTTAAAAGGGAAAGTTTGGGTTGCGGATTTTATTTTCACAAGTTGTGAAACAGTTTGTCCGCCGATGACGGCTCACATGAAACAGCTTCAAGAAAAAGCGGATGAAGCGGGTGTGGAAGTGCAGTTTGTTTCATTCAGCGTAGATCCTGAAGTGGATACTCCAGAAAAATTAAAACAGTTTGCCGGCAATTTTTCGGTCTCATTTGATAATTGGAAATTTTTGACCGGTTATAGCCAGAAAACGATCGAAGAATTTGCAAAAAACAGTTTCAAAACTTTGGTGCAAAAAGTTCAAAACGATGATCAAGTCGCACACGGAACGAGCTTTTATCTGGTGGATCAAAATGGTGTTGTGTTAAAGAGTTACAGCGGTGTATCAGATCCTCCGTATGAAGAGATTATCAACGATATAAAAGCGATTCAATGATGTTTAAGGTTGGCGGAAACATTTTGTTTTCAAAGGCATTTTATGAAACAAAACGGTTTTCGCCAGCCTTAACTTTTTTTATGATATGATAAAAAGAAAAGATAAACAGGTGATTGGCATCATGAGAAAAATGTTGATGATCATCCTTTCATTTTTGCTGTTAACGGCTTGTGTCCAAAAGGCCGCCGCACCGGCGGAAAACAAGGCGGAACGGAAGGAAACGCCTGAAGAAAGCCGGAAGAAAGCAGTTGCTGTCGTAAAACATGATCCAGCGTTATTTCAACTTAGCGGGAACATCAAAATTGTCGCAATCGGTGATTCGTTGACAAAAGGGTTTGGAGACAAGAAAAAGGAAGGCTATGTTGGCCGTGTCCGCGCGTTGTTGGAAAAAAGAGAGAATATATCAAAAGTTTCTGTTCTAAATTTAGCAGTAGTGGGGGATAAAACAACAAATTTGCTAAAAACGCTTCATAAGGAAGAAGTTTTAACGGAATTGAAAGATGCCGATCTCATTATGATGTCAATCGGGGCAAACGATTTGATGAAGGTCGTGCAGGAAAATATTTTTCAATTAACATTGGAGCCGTTCCGGTCGGAACAGCAAAATTATGAAAATCGAATGCGCGACATTTTGAACATTATCCGATCTACCAATAAAAAAGCTCTTATTGCCGTTATCGGCCTGTACAATCCGTTTGCAGAGGGACTGCCTGATTTTCCGGAAATCGATACGATTATTTCAGAGTGGAATGAAGGAACAAAAAATATTTTAGCAGAAGACGGGGGAGCCATATTTGTCCCGGTTCAAGACGTTTTTCAAAAACAAGGCGGCCCGGACTTGCTGTACAAAGACGACTTTCACCCAAACGAAACGGGATATACAATGATTGCGGAAAAGGTGTTTGAAACGTTGGAAAATGTGTCTGCAAAGGAATGAAAGAAATGGAGAAATGGAAATTATCATTTTTCATCTTATTGAGTGCTAATTTTTTATTTTTTTTGACGGCAGCCGCACTTTTGTTTTTGCCGGGTGAAAAGCCGAGTGAAAAAAAGATGGAATGGGACGATCAACATTTTGCTGCTTTCAAAGTGGAGACGAATAAACAATCGCTGACAAAATTGATCAATGATTATTTGAAAAAAGAAGCGGACAATCAGCCCCTCACATATCAAGTGAATATAACGGATGAAGATGTTAAACTTTACGGATCACTTATTGCCTTTGGCAGGGAATTGGATATGATAATGGCTTTTGAACCGCATGTTACAAAAGACGGAAACGTCATTTTGCTCGTGAAAAATTTATCGGTCGGCAAACTTTCCGTTCCTGTAGCATATGTTTTAAAATACATTAAGTCGCAATACCAATTGCCGAAGGAAGTAGTGATTGATTCACAAAAAAGACGGGTAATCGTCGATTTAAATGAGTTGACATTACAAAACGGTTCGAAAATCCGTGCGGAAACAATAGATTTAAAGAAAGGAGTGATTTCGGCAACATTATTTGTCCGTCTGCCTCTGCAATAAAAGCAAGCGGCTCTAAAAGGCCGCTTGATTACGGAAAATGCTTGCGAAGTCCTTTCGGATAAAAATTTTTAATCGTTCCTTGCACCTCTTTCCCCCAGCCGATTGAATAGCCGTCAATCGTCATGAGCAGCCAGCCCCTGTTTTGGTGTTTCGATGTGGAAATGGCCTCTCCTTTTAAATATTTTTGCCATTCATTCTCCTTGGAGGAAAGTGAGTAGCTGAATTGAGCCTCTTCCGGTTTAAGCAATAACGCTAGGTGATGGTTCGGTTCAAAACGGTTCTTTTTCAACTCGCCGAGATGCAATCCTGCTCTTAGAACTTTCATGGCAGAAAAATCTGGGCAGTTTTCAGGCAATAAATAAAGTTGTTGTTTTCGTAAATAGAGTGTGCCGGTTAATTTTGTTTTGAGAAAAGATTGAACAAATTGATCAAATTCGGGCAAATGTTTCTTTTTGACATTCGATTTGGCGAGAGGGATGCGAATGGCTTCGGGTACCCCTTTTTTTATCAATTTGGCGGCAAAATGGCCTTCCCCTTTTATTTTATGGGGCCAAAGCCTCACCGTCTTGCTGATTTCGGTCATCCCGGATGTTGTCCATTCCACCCTTCCGCTATCAAAACCGGCCTCTTTTGGAATCTCGGCAATCATCATATCGGAATGTGTTTGAATAAACGATTCAATTACCTGCTCATTTTCTTCCGGTGAAAACGTGCAGGTGGAATAAACGATTGTCCCGCCCGGTTTTAACATTCTGTAAGCGATGTGGAGCAGCTCTTTTTGGGTAAACGAGCATTTTTTGACATGTTCACTGCTCCAAAACTGAGCGGCCGTTTCATCTTTGCGGAACATTCCTTCACCGGAGCAAGGCGCGTCGACCAAGATTCGGTCAAAATAGTTTGGAAATTGTTGGGGAAGTTTTTCCGGGCGTTCATTCATCACGATTGCATTCGTAATCGCTAGCCGCTCGATATTTTCTGACAAAACTTTTGCCCGCTTCGCATTGATTTCATTAGAAACCAAGATGCCTTTATTGTTCATCATGGCAGCAATTTGCGTCGTTTTTCCTCCCGGAGCCGCGCATAAATCTAAAACCGCTTCCCCGGGTTTTGCCCCAAGGATTTGTGCTGGAAGCATTGCACTTGGCTCTTGAATGTAATAAAGACCTGCCGCATGATACGGATGTTTTCCGGGTTCATCCTTTGTTTCATCAAAGTAGAATCCATCTTGACAAAAAGGGACTTGGGAAAGCGAAAATGGGGCGTTTGGCCAAAAAGACTCCTTCTTTGTCTTGAGCTGATTAATCCTAAGCCCTTTAACGGGATGCTTTTGTAAAGCAGCCAAAAATTTTTCAGCTTCTTCCCCTAAAAGATGTTTCATTTTTCGATGAAATTCTTCAGGTATGTGCATATTTCGTCTCCTTTCACTTTTCATTATAGCGGATTGGCAAAGATGTTGGCGAAAATTCTATTGGGAGAAAAACTTCCATTCCGGCTTAAGAACTTGACTGGAATGATAAAATAAGAGAAAATTATTTGATAGAGAAAAGCCTTTTAAAAGCTAGGGAAATTGGAGTAGGGGTGATTTTCTTGAAAAAGATTTATTCCATTGCCAGCATTGTCATGTTCCTTCTTGCTGTCTATTTTGGCGGGATGGCATATAAACAATACCTTGGCGGGAATTTGGATTATAATTTAGATAAAGTTTATATAAATGTTGGCTATTGCGCCTTGTTTCTCAGTGTTGCTGTATATACTCTTCATCTGCGCGAACAAAAAAATTGAAATGTTTCTACCGGGGTGATCCAAACTTCAAAAAAAAGGGTTGCCCTTTTTATATCCTTCTACCTGCTTTTTTGTTGATTGACCGGCATTCGCCTTGGTGTTTTTTAAGGGCTCGGCATTTTCCGGTTCGTTTTTGGAAAATCGGTTTGACGGCTCCGCTTTCCTCAACAGCTGGAAAACTTCCCATTTTAGGTGCAATGATTGAAATATCGCTGGCAAAAGCTCATAATAAGGAAGTAGTGGCTTTTCATGTTTGCAAGGAAAAGAAAATGAAAGAAAATGGCTGGGGGACGAAAGTGGTTGTTCGGCGAAGTAAATGGCGTCCCTTTTTTTCGGTGTCTTGCTGACCCTGCGCATCCTTGCCGGCAGCATGTATGAAAAAGGCGAGGCGGAGAATCTTTGTGTAAACATACACGATATTGGGCAATCTTTAGAAGAAAGAAACGATGCAAAGGTTTATCGTCTGCATTGGCCTCTTCGCATCGTTTTGTCGATTCTGTTTACGGAACATGCACTGAAAGGGGAGGAAAGTTAATCTTTTAACATTTTCTTCATCAACACGATGATTTTTTCTAATTCCTCGTTTGATAAATGTTGTAAACGCTTTTGAATATATGCTGATTTTTTTTGTTCATACTTTTTTAACATTTCTTTTCCTAAAGGGGTAATATCGATCATAATCATTCGCCGGTCTTCCCTGGAACGGGTGCGGGTAATCCACTTTTTTTTCAGCAATGAATCGGTCACAGCGGTAATGTGGCTGGCGGATACTTCCAAATATTTTGATAAATCGGTTGTCTTTTTTTGGCCTTGTTCGCCGAGAATTTTTAAAATGAGAAACTCATTTCGGGTAATTTCATCTCCATAGAGCTTATTCACTTCGTTTTTCAATTTTCGGTAAACGTTTCGCAGCAGCATTTCCATTTGAAACATTAATTGTGTTCGTTCATCCATAAAAAGAACCTCCAAAATTACGTTTGGTTAACATTTTACTAAGTTAACTTTTAAATTAAAATATTTTTCATTTGCTGTCAAGTTTTCCGTATTTGCATTGATTGACTTGGTGGATCTTTATGATAAGGAGGCATTGAATGATGGAACAAAACGGCCGTTATGAATTAGCGACTTTTGCCGGTGGATGCTTTTGGTGCATGGTTCAGCCTTTTGACGAATTGCCGGGCATCAAAAAAGTGGTGTCTGGGTACACTGGCGGCGATAAAGAAAATCCGTCCTATGAAGAAGTTTGTGCACATACAACAGGACATGTCGAGGCTGTGCAAATTACGTTTGATCCAAGCATTTTTCCGTATGAGAAGCTTTTGGAAATTTTCTGGCAGCAAATAGATCCTACAGATCCCGGAGGGCAGTTTTATGATCGCGGTGAATCTTATCAAACTGCGATTTTCTATCATTCAGAAGAACAGCGAAAGCTGGCGGAGCAATCGAAAGAAAACTTAGAAAAAAGCGGTCGCTTCCAAAAACCGATTGTCACCAAAATATTGCCTGCCAAACCATTTTATCCTGCTGAAGAGTATCATCAAGATTATTACAAAAAAAATCCTTATCATTATAAACGATATCGGCAAGCTTCCGGACGGGACGATTTTATCCGAAAACATTGGGGAAGGTGGAACCGGGAAGAACTTCGCAAACGGCTGAGCCCGATACAATTTGAAGTCACGCAAAACAACGCGACGGAACCGCCTTTTCAAAATGAATATTGGAATCATCAAGAAGAAGGGATTTATGTCGACATTGTTTCCGGAAAACCGCTTTTCAGTTCTTTAGACAAATTTGATTCAGGATGCGGATGGCCGAGCTTCACCAAACCGCTTCATCATGCTGAAATTGTGGAGAAATTGGACACTTCGCACGGAATGATACGTACGGAAGTGAGAAGCAAGACGGCGGATTCTCATTTAGGCCATGTGTTTCCAGACGGTCCGGAACCGACAGGACTTCGCTATTGTATAAATTCGGCCGCTTTAAAGTTTATTCCGAAAGATAAATTGGAAGAAGAAGGATATGGTGAATATAAAGTGTTGTTTGAAAAAGGAGAAACTCCCCATCGCGACTAGCTTCTAAAAGCCCCGTTTTTATGTTAGAGCGAGGAAAAATTGACTATTCCATCCTCATCGGGCCCCAGTTTGGGTGCTCGATTTTTTTTGAAAAAATGTTCATTTTGTCAAGTACGGCAAAGAATGAGCGTTAAATGACAAAACGGAGCCAATGCTTTTTTCCTTGATAAGTTTATCATCAAGACAATATGTTTGATCCCTCTTAATGCAGGAACGTTTCGCAAAAACGCGTCCGTCTAATATTAATTTTATATAAAATTGCTGCAATCCTATATACACGCTTAGCCAAAATTAGTATGATAGATTGGGATTGATCATTTGCGGAAAAGGAGCGTGAAAATCGTTTATGAATAGCGGTGCCTTTATAGATCCTGACGGGAATAGGCGAATGACGGGCATATTGCATGCTTTAACGGGCGCTGTTCGTAAGCGATGCGCTCTTTAAAGTATGCCAATATGCCTCTAATAAAGGAGGTTAGAGCATGCTGAACATCTATGTTTCAAAACCTGACGGCCAGCTGGAGGAACTGACTGACATTCAAAATGGTTGTTGGATCAACATGGTTGCGCCGACGGAGGAAGAAATCCGTTTTGTTTCTGATCAATTGCAAGTCCCGATTGATTTTTTTAAAGACGCATTGGACGATGAAGAAAGATCGCGGATTGAAAAAGAAGACAGCCATGTATTGATTATTGTCGATATTCCAATCGTGACAATAGACGAATTTGACCATGCAATTTATGAAACGATCCCGATCGGCATGATTATAACGGAGCATTGTTTTATTACCGTATGCTTGGAGAAAAACCCGATTTTTGAGCAGTTTGCCAGAAACAAAGTAAAAGGTTTTTACACCTTTATGAAAACAAGATTTGCTTTCCAAATTTTGTATTTGACATCATCTTATTATTTAAGATATTTAAAACAAATTAATCGAAAAACAGGGGAAGTCGAAAAAGAACTCCATCAGTCAATGAAAAATAAAGAACTTTTTTCATTGCTCAGCTTGGAGAAAAGCTTAGTTTATTTTACAACTTCTTTAAAAGCGAACAACATTGTGATGGAGCGGCTGTTAAGGTTAAATTATTTAAAAATGTACGAGGATGACCAAGATCTTCTTCAAGATGTCATCATTGAAAATAAACAGGCCATTGAAATGGCAGAGGTTTATTTAAGCATTTTAAGCGGCATGATGGATGCGTTTGCGTCCGTCATTTCCAACAATGTCAACATTGTCATGAAATTTTTGACGGCCATTACGATCGTCATCGCTATCCCGACATTGGTTGCCAGCTTTTATGGGATGAATGTACCGCTTCCTTTTCAAAATCACCATTTTGCCTTTTTCATTCCTGTCTTTATATCTGTTTTGATGTCTAGTTTGACTGCGTATGTTTTTTGGAAGAAAAAATATTTTTAAATAGAGGAAAGCCGCCTCTAAAAATAGGCGTTTGCATATACAGGACATGGGTTCCGTATCATAATGTAAATTGAATCACGATTTTCAACGATAAGGAGTTGGGAAGATGCATTATTATCACCATGGTTGCTCTCCTTGCGGTTATGGATACGGTTATCCTGCATATGGAGGCGGTTCATCGTTTGTGCTGATTGTAGTGCTGTTTATTTTGTTAATCATCGTCGGAAGTGCATATGTGATTAGATAACAGCCTTTTCCGTCATCCTGCTTTAGGGCAGGATTTTTTTTATGTAAAATGTAAACTTATTTAATAAATTAGGTTGACATAAAGGGTTTTTCATCTATATGATGGATTTATAAAATAAAGGAGGGGGAGAGAAATGGAGTTGAAATGGCTTCAATTAGCGGAACAAGTGCTATCAGGGCACAAAATAACAAGAGAAGAAGCAAAAGACATATTAACTTGTCCGAATCAAGATCTGCTTCTTTTACTTCATGGCGCTTATCAGATTAGAAGCGCTTACTATGGGAATAAAGTGAAATTGAATATGATCATGAATGTGAAGTCTGGATATTGTCCGGAAAACTGTTCTTACTGTTCGCAATCGGCCGTGTCGAATGCACCAATTCCAAAATATGCGATGCTTGACAAAAATGAAATTGTTGCCGGAGCGAAACGGGCTAACGAACTGAAAGCCGGCACATTTTGCATCGTTGCCAGCGGAAGAGGACCGACGGGGCGGGAGCTTGATCAAATTCAAGAAGCTGTACGCGAAATTAAAAAATCTTACAACTTAAAAATATGCGCATGCTTAGGAATTTTAAAAGAAAATCAGGCCGAACAATTAAAAAATGCCGGCGTCGACCGCTACAACCATAATGTAAACACTTCCGAAAGACACCATCAAAACATTGTGACAACTCATACATATGAGGATCGGATCAAAACGGTGGAAAAAGTGAAAAAAGCCGGGATTTCTCCATGTTCAGGAGTCATTATCGGGATGAAGGAATCCATCAAGGATGTTATCGATACAGCTTTCGCTTTAAGAGAGCTTGATGCGGATTCAATCCCGGTTAATTTTCTCCATGCAATTGAAGGAACACCATTGGAAGGGACAAATGAACTGACTCCGCAATATTGCTTGAAAGTGCTGGCATTATTTCGTTACGTACTGCCTGAAAAGGAAATACGTATATCCGGTGGTAGGGAAGTAAACTTGCGCTCTTTGCAGCCTTTAGGCTTATATGCAGCCAATTCAATTTTTATTGGCGATTATTTAACGACAGAAGGACAAGAAACAACAAAAGATCATGAAATGCTGAAAGATTTAGGGTTTGAGATTGATCTAAATGAGATTGCGGCACCTGCTTTATAAAAAGCGGGTGTCTTTTTATTTGCCGCCGTTCGGAAAAACGATATAATGAAACAAACATCTGTTGAATGAGGAAAGGGTGAAATGATGACATCTTTTTATCATTTTTTAATTACATTCCGGCATCCGAAACCAAAAGATGCGATCAGCCGATTTGCTAATGACGTTTATTACGATCACAGTTTTCCAAAAAATTCCAATGACTATGATGAAATCAGCTCGTATTTAGAACTGAACGGCTATTATTTAGAAAATATGTCCGTTTTTGATGAAGCTTGGGAAAAATATACGGAAGCTGTCCTGCTGAAACACTGATTTTTGCGATTCTTTGTCCGCCCAACTCAAACAAGCTGTCGGTGCATATAATGGGATTACACTAGAAGTCACGGCAAAAAAGGGGGTGGCAATCATTTTGAAAAGAAAAAAACCAAAGTTTAAGATAGGGGACACTGTCGTGATAACAATGTACGGCACTGTTGGAATCATTACGAATATTCAAATGATGGACGAAGAATTTTTATATGAAGTCAATCATGGCGAAAGTTTATATTTTGAAAATTCCCTTGAATACATCGCAGATTATGAAGGATCTGTTTACGAATCGGAAATGGTGGAAGTGGAATTGAAATTTAACATTGGAGACCTTGTATATGTAAAAGGCTACGGAAAAGAAGTATTCAAAATCGTCGGGTATCGCACCGAATTGTGGCGTTATCAAAATGATGCCTGGGAGGAAGTAACCTACGAATTGGTTCGTTTTCGCGACGGCGAATGGTTGGAAGCGACAACTGACGAATTGAAAATGGTCATTCAAAGAAAAGATGCTGAGAAACATCTGCAAAATATTCATATTATAAAATATATCGCTGGGTTGAAAGATCAAAAGACGTTGCCGGCATTAAAATCAGAGAAAAAGGAAAACGGCCAAGAGGAACGGAAAAAAACGCAGCAGACAAACATCATTGATTCTATGCTTGATTTATATAATGACTATAAGCTGCTGTATGAATTTTTCGGCGATGAAGAATATAAAGAAATGATGAATAATGTTATACAATATTTAAAAAGAGCGATCGAAAGGCGTGAATAGGAAATATTTTTAGCAAAATCTATTTTTTTTGAAACTCTTTTAAATTTTCTTCGTATAAAAGATAACAAAATGTAAAGGGTGAAACACGTGCTGAAAAAAATTCTAAAATCTTTTTTAGGCCACCGTTCTTACCATCATTCGTCGAGCAGCAACTATTTTCATAAACCGCATCATCATAAGCCGGTTCACAAAAAATATCCGCCATCCTACGGACATCATTACTACAAGAAAAAACATCGTTCAGGCTCCGGATTTTTCTCCAGTTATTATAGCAGCTAGCGATGAAATGGCAGGATCTGCTCGGTGTCTTTTCTATTCGGTGGCAAAGGCCGTTAAAGCCAGGAACACTTGCTGGCCGGTATATTGTCAAAACAACACTGGGAATGGGGAGCTATGGGATCACCTATTTAGCGCAAGACAGGGAAACAAACCAAACGGTTGTTCTCAAACAAATGCGAAAACGGAAAAATCGATCGGATTTGCAATCTTTTCAAAAAGAAAAGGAAATTTTAAAAACGCTGAACCATCCCGACATCCCTTCGTTTTATGAGGAATTTGCCATCGATCATGAACAATTCCTTGTGATGGAGTACAAAAAAGGGGAAACTTTTGAACAATTAATCTTCCAGCATGGAAAAAAATTTGCTGAAGGAGATGCTTTTTATTATTTGAAACACATACTCGAGATTGTTCGATATATACACAATCAAAAAATTGTACACCGCGATTTAAGAATTCCGAATATTCTTCTTCATGATGACCGCATTTCCATCATTGATTTTGGTTTGGCTCGATTTATTTCGGATGAACAAGAGGAAAATTTCGATCAATGGGAGCCGGAAAAACAACGAATGCGAGAAATTCGTTACCAAACAGATTTTTACGCATTAGGACATTTTTTGCTATTTTTATTATATTCGTCCTTTGAACCAATGGATAAAAAAGAAAGAAGTTGGGAAGAAGAACTAACGATTTCTTCAGAAGGGAAACGGATCATTAAAAAACTTTTTCGCATGGAAGGATGTTATCAATCTGCAGAGGAAATTTTAAATGATATTGAACGATTGCCGATTGGGAGGAAAAAGAATGGCGTTGTTTAACAAAGTGCTGGCAAGCATCGGAATTGGCGCTGCAAAAGTGGATACGAGGCTCAAAGCTTCTTCCTTTCAAGCAGGTGAAACAATTGAAGGGATTGTCGCGGTAAAAGGCGGAAACATCGAACAAAAAATTGAAGAAATATACTTATCGGTTATGACTTCATACGTAAAGGAAAAGGACGATCAGAAATGGACAAAGCAAGCGGAAATTGCCAAAATCAAAATCAATGAACCGTTCGTCATATCAGCAAAAGAAACAAAGGAAATCCCGTTTTCATTCCAATTGCCTGTTGATACCCCTGTTACAATTGGCGCTTCCAAAGTATGGATTCACACGGGACTTGATATTAAAAGCGCAGTCGATCCTCAAGATACCGATTACATTGAAGTCGAACCGGCCGAATTGATGGGCGAAGTGTTCAACAGTTTGCGACGAATCGGATTTAAGTTTCTTCAAGTAGAAAACAAAGAAGCGCCATTTCACTTAAAAAACAGGCTGCCGTTTACTCAAGAATTTGAATTTTACCCTGTATCCGGCTCATTCCGCGGCCTCCTGAAAGAGCTAGAAATCGTCTTTACCTCGATCAGTCAAGACGAATTGGAAATGAAGATGGAAATCGACAGAAGAGCCAGAGGGCTTTCCGGGTTGCTGGCAGAAGCATTGGATTTGGATGAGAGACATGTCCGTATAAAGGTGGGCCGAAACGACCTTAGGCAATTAGATGACAAATTCATCCAAACGATTCAGCGATACTGCTCATGAAACCTGCAAATTCGGCAGGTTTCTTTCTTTTGTTCTGTATAAATAAGAAGTACACCGCTATAATGAAAAATATGAGGAGGTTATGATGAAAAAACCGCTCTTATTTTTCATTCTTGCTCTCTTATTTTTTCTGATCAGCTTGATCGTTCAAGTAAAAACAATTTTTCAGTTGGATGCGACCTTCGTACGCAGTCTGGAATGGCAGCGCACTGAACAGCTGAATTCGTTTATGTATTTTTGGACAAACATCGGTTCGATGAAAGTTCAATTATTATTAACGATATGTATCAGCATATTTTTAGGGTTGCGAAGACAATGGCTGAACGTGCTGATGCTTTTCATGAATTTTTTTGGAGTCCGTATGTTGAACGAACTATTAAAAGTTGTTTTTGCAAGGGAAAGACCTGATTTTCACCCTTTGGATCATTTGGAAAGCTACAGTTTTCCAAGCGGCCATGCGATGAATTCAACGGCTGTTTACGGTCTTTTTGCTTATTTCCTCATATGTTCAACGAACAACAAATTTTTCCAACGGATCGTTGCCGTCTTTGTAATTTGTCTTTGCCTGTTGATAGGCTTGAGCCGCATTTATCTGGGCGTCCATTTCCCATCCGATGTGTTGGCTGGATTTTTAGCCGGATTGTTATGGCTTTTTGCCATGATCGCATTATTCGCGATGATTCGCCAAAACTAGTTTTATTTTTCAGCAGGATTTCCGTTAAAAATCGCCAATAAAATGAAAAAATGGTTTTGGAGGGAAAAGGTTTGCCTTTAAAATTTTTAAGGTTGAACGGCAAAGCAACCGATTATGATGTGACGATTTTTCAAACGCCAAACGCTGGAGAGAAAAAAGGATATCGGCCAGTATACCGCATAACCGTCAGCGGCAAAAACCATCAGGATGTGCTTGATCATGTTTTCCGCCTTTTTAATATTGCAGAAGCTATGCCGGAAGACTACACCGCCCGATTCATTGGGACGGGGGATATTGTGTTTATCGATGAAGGACTTAGAGGGCAATCTTTTTATAAATTAGTGATTGGCGGTTGGGAAAAAATAAATCGTATTCATGTGCGTTGAGTCGACAACACACTCTTTCCAATAAATTAAAAAGCTCCATTTCTTTTAATACTTGCAATATGATAAGATGGCAGTACGAAAACTCGTAGAAGGAAGGGTTGAAGAAAATGAGCGTGCATATCGGAGCGAAAAAAGGAGAGATTGCCGAACGGGTTTTGCTGCCGGGCGATCCTTTGCGTGCGAAATACATAGCGGAAACGTTTTTGGAAAATCCGGTCTGTTATAATGAAGTTCGGGGCATGTACGGGTTCACAGGAACTTATAAAGGTGAACGAATTTCTGTTCAAGGAACGGGAATGGGTGTTCCTTCCATTTCCATTTATATCAATGAATTGATGCAGGAATATGGAGTGCGGACCCTTATTCGTGTCGGTTCTTGCGGCGGGATTCAGAGAAGCGTGAGCGTTCGTGATGTAATTTTAGCAATGAGCGCTTCAACAAATTCACAGATGAACCGCATCACTTTCGGCTCTGTTGATTATGCGCCAACAGCCAGTTTTGATTTATTGAAAAAAGCATATGACATTGCCTGTGAGAAAAAAATTGACGTAAAAGTCGGCAGCGTATTTACAACCGATTTGTTTTATAATGACAAGGCAGAACCGGAGAAATGGGCCGAATACGGTATTTTGGCTGTTGAAATGGAGACAACCGCCCTGTATACCCTTGCGGCGAAATTCAAAAGAAAAGCGTTATCGATATTAACGGTCAGTGACCATCTATTTACCGGTGAAGAAACAACAGCGGAAGAAAGAGAATCAACATTTAACGAAATGATTGAAATTGCGCTTGAAACAGCAATTCAAGACGAATGAAATGGTGGCTTTGAGCCACTATTTTGTTTTTCATCATGAGAAACAGGTTGTTGGAACATTTTCAACGATCGGGACAAGTGTTAAAATGAAAGAGACAGATAGAAAACAAGGTGGGAATTTGCATGAAAAAAACGGTTGCTATGCTGATTCTCCTTATAGGATTGTTTCTTGCGGGATGCGATCAATCTTTTGACAAGCTCCCGTTTATTAATGGAGACAGCCAAGTGCAGCACGAAGCAAAAGAAACAGCAGCGCAACAAAAAAAATCCGCTGAAAAAGAGGAAAAAAGGGCAGAAACGGAAAAAACCGATCCTGAATTTCTACTCGAAAAACAATATTTTAATGTAGTTCAAACGGTGAATGGCAAAGCCGTTATTCAAAACCCGGAAAATATTTTAGTTCTCGTCAATAAAAATTATTTTCTGCCTGCTGATTATGAACCGAGTGATTTAACGATACCAAAAGTCCCGTTTTCGTTTGGTGATTCTGATATTCCGAAACGATATATGCGAAAAGAAGCAGCTCATGCCCTTGAACAGCTTTTTGCCGCTGCAAAAAAAGAAGGGATCATCCTTTATGGCGCCTCAGGATACCGTTCTTATGAACGGCAGGCGGCCATTTTTGATGCGGAGAAAAAGCAAAAAGGTGAAGAAAAGGCGGCGCAATCGGTTGCTCGGCCGGGACAAAGCGAGCACCAAACAGGATTAACCATTGATGTGACAAGCGAAAGTGTCCATTTTCAAATTACGGAAAAATTTGGTGAAACAAAGGAAGGAATTTGGCTTCAAAATAACGCCTTTAAATATGGATTCATCATTCGCTATCCGAAAGGAAAGGAAAACATCACTCAATATAAATATGAACCCTGGCACATCCGTTATGTTGGAAAGAAAGCAGCAAAAGTCATCCAAGAGAACCATTTAACACTTGAAGAATATTTCCAAAAAGTCAAGAAAATTTAATTCCCGCGCAATTGCGGGATTCATTTTTGCCTATTTTAAAGATTTTTCTTTTGTTTGACGTTTGCAGCCGACTCCGACATAATGGAATCATGAGAAAAGGAGGAATCATCATTGTACATTAAAAAAAGAAATTTTTTGGTGGCTATTTTGCTCACCATGATCATCACAATGGGGTTTACCCTCTCGTTTTCCAGGTTTACATCAGTCAGCGGGAAAGAAACCGAGCAATTTGATAAACTTTTTGAAACGTATGAAACAATCAAACAAGGCTATTATCAAAAAGTAGATGACGAGAAACTGGTGGAAGGAGCCGTTAAGGGGATGGTCGAATCTTTGGATGATCCGTACACATCCTACATGAATATAAAGGAAGCTGAAGGTTTTGATGAAAATATTTCGTCAAGCTTCGAAGGGATCGGAGCAGAAGTTACAGAGGATGACGGCTCTATTGTCATTGTATCGCCGATCAAAGGCTCCCCTGCGGAAAAAGCAGGATTAAAACCGAAAGATAAAATTTTAAAAGTTGACAATAAAAGCGTTGAAGGCATGTCAGTCAACGAAGCGGTTGAACTAATTCGCGGGAAAAAAGGTACAAAAGTGCACATTGAAATTGAAAGGGAAAATGTCGGAAAACTGAAATTCACCATCACAAGAGATACCATTCCAATTGAAACCGTTTATAGCGAAGTGGTTGAAAAAACGATCGGAAAAATCCAAATCACCAAATTTTCTGAGAAAACTGGGGAAGAATTGGCTGATGCATTAAGCGATCTTGAAGATAAAGGAGTAAAAGGAATCGTTCTCGATTTGCGCCAAAATCCCGGTGGCTTGATGGATCAAGCGATCGCCATGACAGATATGTTTGTTGCCAAAGGAAAAACGATTTTGCAAGTGGAAGCGAGAGATGGTTCGAAGGAGGTTTACAAAGCAGAGAGTCCCGCAGTTGTTCGAGTTCCAGTGGTCGTGGTAACAGATAAAGGAACAGCAAGTGCAGCGGAAATTATGGCTGCCGCTCTTCATGAATCAGCCGGATTTCCGATTGTTGGCGAAAAAACATTTGGAAAAGGAACAGTGCAAACGACAAAAGAATTTGATGATGGTTCATCCATTAAGTATACGATTGCGAAATGGCTGACTCCTTCCGGAAAGTGGATTCACCAAAAAGGGATTGAGCCGCAATATAAAGTATCATTACCTGAATATGCCAACTTACCTTATTTAAATCCTGATAAAACGTTGAAACAGGGCGATTCTTCAGCTGAAGTGAAAGCGGCCGAAGAGATGATGAAAGCAATCGGTTACAGAATTGATGCGGATGGTTTCTTTGACGAGCAGTTAAAAAATACGGTGCTTGCTTTCCAAAAAGAAAATCAATTGAAACAGACCGGTGAAATTTCAAAAGAAACAACAATAAAATTGATGGATCGCGTCAGGGAAAAAATTGTGGAAAATGATACTCAAATGAAAAAAGCAATTGAAGTACTAAAATCGGAAATGTAAAAAAAAGGGGCAGTTCATAAGTTCCTAATAATGAAGCAAGTGGAGAAAAACGATGCATTTCTCTCCACTTGCTTTTATATTTTTTTGATTTTTATCTGAAAGTAGCTGGCGAATACCGGCTACTTTCGGCCCGACCAAAAGACAGGCCGTTTTTTCATTCAACCGCCTTTTTTACAACCAGGTCGACAACTGTTCGACCGGCAGCCGATTGCTTTTATGTGCGGGTTTTAACGCTTTGCCGATTGTAATAAGCATAACCGGGATATAGCGCTCGGAAATATTGAACTCCTTCATAAAAGCTTTTTTGTCAAACCCACCGATTGGACAAGTATCATAGCCTTCCGCTTTCGCCGCCAAAATGAGCTGCATCGCCCCTAAAGAAGCATTCGTAAAAGCGGCATCACGGGCAAATTGCTGATTTTGATAAGCACGTTCTATTTGGCCAGCCAACGTTTTTTTTATTTCCTCCGTCATATCTCCTTCATCGACAAGCGGCTGGTAAACATCATTCGTTTTTTGATTTGCTTGCAAATCTCCGAGAACAGCCACCACAGCTGAAGAGTCAACAATCTGCTGTTGATGATTGGCAATGGGAAGCAGCCGTTCTTTAGCTGTTTGGCTATGAAAAACGACGAAATGCCAATGCTGCAAATTCCAAGCGGAGGGAGCTTTTCCGGCAATTTTTAAAAGTTCCTTTAATTTTTCTTTGCTAATGACGACATTAGGATCATAATGACGAATGGATGTCCGTTCTATCATGAATTGCAAAAATTGATTTTGCTCAACAGAAATCATTGTGCACACCTCCGAATATTCAATCGGGCAACGCTGTTTTTTCCATCATTCGCATGTTAATAAAAGTAAAATCATATTGTCAAGAAAAAGGCTTGTATTGCAGCGCTTTCCAGACTATTGCGTCTAAGGGCAGGGTATTCAAAGTTTTTCTTCCGAATCGTTATCATGCCCGAATAACCGCCTGCAACAGTTGAAAAGAAAGACAAATGCCCACGCAAATATGCTGATTGTTGAATATCCTTTTATTGTATATTTAAGAAGGGGGGTTTACATGTATCCACCAGTCAGAACATACCGGTTTCCAATTTTCTATCCATTCGGAGTTCCGTTTTTAGGGGGATTGCTTGGGGGGCTGATCGGCAGCAGTCTTCTTTATCCAAGGCCATATGCTTATCCTTACTCACCGTATCCTTTTTATCCATCCGGCGGTTACTACCCATATTAATCAAAAAAAGGCGGGTTCAGACAAACGAGACAGAACCTGCCTTCAAATTTTAAAAAGGCAAAATCTCAGTATAATGCAGATCTTTCAGCTTGATAAACTTCATTTCCAATATGCCGTCTGCAAACACGGTTTTTGTTCCTTTTCGCCTTACCGGGGCTGGAAAGATATATTTTTGTTGCTGTTTTTTTTCAGGGTAATTCAACAAGTACAAATGATGTTGATTATGCTGAATTTTTATTATTTTTTTTTGTTCTTCATTGATTGGAAGCTTTACGTATACATACTCATCAGTCTCAAAAAAATCGGGTCCGCTTTGAGGTTTTTTTGGCAAATCTGCAAAAGGAAAAGAACCATTAAACGGAAAACTGTGCAAATAGTCTGTACCGAACGCTTGCTTCATTACTTCTTCAATATAATGGTCAAGATCCTCTAAATGCATGTTTTTCCATGGCTTCATTTTTTCCACATCCCCATTGATCCAGCTTCAATTCAATGTAATATATGAAAAGGTGAGATGGATCGTTCAAAACAATTTCTTGGAAAAAGATAGGCAAAGGGAATATAATAATACGAAGAAAGGAGAAAATAAAGAAAATGATGAGATCAGGGATGATTTATATTGGTCTTTCGTATGTTTTATGGGGGATTTTGCCCATCTATTGGAAAATGATTGAAAGTGTTTCGGCTGAGGAAATTTTAGCTCATCGAATTATCTGGTCTTTCGTTTTTGTGATGATGATCATTATCTTTCAAAAGAGATTTCGAGACTTTTTAGGAGAGTGCAAAAAATTAATCCGCCAGCCTTATACTATTCTTTCCTTAATTCTTGCTTCATTTTTTATTACCATCAACTGGTTTACATATATTTGGGCAGTGAACAATGGCCATGTGCTTGAAACAAGTTTGGGGTATTACATAAATCCGTTGGTCAGCGTTTTGCTCGGCATGATTTTTTTAAAGGAAAAAATGAACAAAGGGCAGCAAATTGCTTTTCTTTTTGCAGCCGGAGGCGTCATATTATCAACTGTTCATTATGGCCATGTCCCATGGACTTCTCTGCTTTTGGCGGTCACGTTCGGATTTTACGGTCTCGTAAAAAAAGTGACAAAGCTCGAATCAAACTTTGGTCTTGCACTTGAAACGTTTGTTGTCCTACCTGTTGCCGCCGTTTACGTGCTATACTTAAAATCAATAGGAAAAAGCGCTTTTTTTGAATGGGATGTTCTCATCAATTTTCTTCTGTTTGGCGCGGGAGTTGCAACAGCGATTCCACTGCTTTTGTTTGCAAAAGGAGCGCCAAAAATACCAATGTATATGATGGGAGTTTTGCAATACATCGCACCAACCATCACGTTTTGTCTCGGAATCTTTCTCTTCCACGAACCTTTTACAATCATTGAGGTGCTGACCTTCGCTTTTATTTGGACGGGGCTGGCCATTTTTACATTTAGCGAGCCATTTGTTAGAAATAAATGGAAATTTAAACGCGCCACAAATTCAAACTGAGTAAAAGTAGATGCAAACATGCTTGACGACAAAAAACTTCTTCAATCTTTTCGGTTACTATGGAATAATAGAAGTTTACCTGTTGTGGAAAATGAACGATTGACTCTTGAAAAGGCCATCAAAGCCGATTTGCTTGACGAAATAACACATCCAAGGTTGCGGAAAAGCCATGGAAGGAAGCTTGTTGCCGCCATCAACCGAATTTTACAATCGGATCTTTCTGATGGTGAAAAAATTGGTTTAATAGACTGTTACATTCAAATATTTGACAAAATCCAAAAAGAAAAAGAAGGTGAAGCATTTGAATCCAATTGATCCCCTAAAAGTTCAAGAGGCCATAGATGCTTTTTTGCATAAGGATGTTTATATCCATCTCGAAACGACGACCGGAGCTTATTCGGCGCATCAAAACGCCGGCAATATGACGGTTGTCGCTTTCATACGCAATGCAAAAATCAATTTTTCACAAGGGAAAATAAAAGGAAAGGGACCGTACCGCGTTGGATTAAAAACAGAGGAAGGATGGGTATATGCGGAAGGATTGACTCATTATACGATTGATGTTCAAAACAGACTATTGATGGCCGGACATGATCAGGAAGGAAGACTGGCCATCGCCCTTGAAATAAGCGAAACACCATTTCCGCAATAAGGAAAAGTTTTTTACTTTAAAAAGAAAGGTGAAGAACAATGAACGAACGGTTGTTAGTCATTTTGCCTCATCCTGATGATGAATCGTTTGGGGCGGCCGGCCTGATCGCATTAAAACGAAAGGCGAATGTACCTGTCACATATGCATGTTGCACTTTGGGAGAAATGGGTCGCAATATGGGAAATCCGCTGGTGGCCAATCGGGAAACGTTGAAGAACATCCGCAAAAAAGAGCTTGAAAAGGTTGCCGAAATATTAGGGATCAATGACTTGCGGATGCTTGGCTACCGCGACAAAACATTGGAATTTGAAGATGAGGAAAAACTGGCTGATCACTTTGAACAAATTATCCGGGATGTAAAACCTACGCTGCTGGTAACTTTTTATCCGGGCTTTGCTGTACACCCCGATCACGATGCGTGTGGAGAAGCCGTCATCCGCGCTGTTAAGCGTATGAAAAAAGCCGAAAGACCTGTCGTATACTGTATGGCATTCTCGAACGACCGTTTTGAACATATCGGAGAGCCCGATGTGGAAATTGATATAAAAGAAGTGGCTGATATAAAATTTCAAGCCATCAAAGCTCATCGTTCGCAAACATTTTGGATGATCAAAAAAATGGAACAAGAGCTTGATAGCGCGAATCCGCAATGGCAACAATGGTTTGATAAAGAAGTGTTCTGGACTTATTCATTTCAAGAATCATAGTTTCGTCTATCGATTTTCAAAACATGTCCATCTTTCCTCCTGTATTAAACGGCTGGAAAGGAAATTTTGAGCATTGACTGATGTCTAAGTTTTGTGATATGACTTTTAATAGGAAAATATTTTTGTTAAAAAATAAAATATTATGTCGATATATCCAATAAGAGTAACTATGAATCTAACATTTGGAGGGAAAGGATGAATGAAAAAAAAAGTCATCAGCCTGACAACATCTGCAGTACTCGGTTCGACAATGATTGCAGGTGTTGCATCGGCGGAAACATGGCAAGTGAAACCCGGGGACACATTATGGGAAATTTCCCGAAAATATAATATTTCCATTGCAAAGATCAAAGAAGCAAACGGTTTATCATCGGATACGATTTATGTTGGACAAATGTTGAACATACCGCAAAAATCGGCGCAAACTCAAAAACCGCCTGTTTCATCAACGGCAACTTCAAATGAAACAGCGAAATCATATACGGTCAAAAAAGGCGATACATTATGGGAGATTGCTAGAAACTATGGAACGACTGTTCAAAATTTGAAGAGTTTAAACGGTTTAACCGGCGATATCATATACCCGGGGCAAGTGTTAAAAGTAACCGGATCTTCTCCTTCAAAGAGCACGGGATCACCTTCAACACCAAAAAAGGTGCTCGCGCCTTCAAGCTCGCCTAATACATACACCGTTCAATCAGGAGATACATTGTGGGAAATTGCTGTAAAATTTAAAATGACTGTAAGCCAATTAAAAGCAGCCAACAATCTTTCCTCCGATACCATATATCCCGGACAAGTATTAAAGCTTTCGGGTTCTGCTTCAAAATCTGGTACACAATCAAACAGAGCCGCTGGCAACAAAAGCTCTCAATCAGGTCAGTCATCTGTAACAAACGGAAAAATTTTAGTCATGATACAGGAAGCAAAAAAATTGCTTGGAGTTCCTTATCGTTGGGGCGGCAACACACCGTCCGGATTTGACTGCAGCGGATTTATTTATTATGTTTTGAACAAAGTGACCTCCGTATCAAGATTAAACACCGCCGGGTATTGGAATATCATGAAGTCTGTTTCATCGCCGAAAACAGGAGATTTTGTCTATTTTACCACCTATAAACCAGGTCCGTCTCATATGGGCATTTATCTTGGCAATGGAGATTTTATTCATGCCGGGTCGCACGGAGTGCAAATTTCAAATTTAAGCAATTCTTATTGGAAAGCACGTTATTTAGGAGCGAAGTCTTTCTTTTAATCGGAGCGGACAAGCTCCTTTTTTCTTTGCTTCAATTGGATAGTATGATAAGTTTAACATAACAATCAAATGGCCAATGTTTAAAATGTGGTGGACGTGAAGGGAGTAAGAGAAAATGCTTCGGCTGCTGGAACCGAAAAGCGGGAATGTGTTTAAAGAATCCGGAAGGCTAATGCTCATAAATTTTGTTTACATCCTATTGACAGCTGGGTTAATGCTGTTTTTCATTATATTTTTTTCGTTTTTGGCGGAAGCTCATATTTGGACGACTGCTGTTTTTGGACCGGTTGTCGTTTTTTATCTAGCTGCGGTTGCTGCCGCTTATTTTTACATCTGGATTCGTTATTCGGTCGCCTTTGCAAAGCAGCAAACGGCATGGAGAAAGGGAAAAACATTTTTAATCGGCTTCATTGGCGTCATTCCGAACATAGCCTTTTTATTCGGCGCCCTTTTCTTTGATGAACCGGAAAGCTGTGCAGGTGCAATCATGTTTGCCGTTCCAATCTTTTTCCTATCTTCCATTTTGATGCCATTCGTAAGCCTTATCAGCGCGTTTATCAAAGAGCAGCCTGCTCATTAAACGGATGAGAAAGGAATATCAAAACATATGCTTGATTTGAGACTGCCAGATGACATTTTTGCTTTCATTGAAAACCGAAAAAAACGATTTTCAGTTAAGGATGAAGACCACGCATTAATTGGAAAAGGCGGTTTTTTATCTGATAATCCCGCCATTTTGCAAGATGCGGTGATTGCATTGGCCTTAGGAAAAAATATTTTGCTGAAAGGACCGACGGGAGCAGGAAAAACGAAACTGGCAGAAACCCTGTCCGCTTTATTTTGCCAGCCAATGCACAGCATCAATTGTTCAGTTGACTTGGATGCGGAAGCTCTGCTTGGCTACAAAACGATTGTCAATGCGGGTGGGCAAACGAACATTGAGTTTGTCGAAGGTCCTGTCATTCAAGCAATGACAAAAGGGCATTTGCTGTATATTGATGAAATAAATATGGCAAAGCCTGAAACATTGCCGATTTTAAACGGTGTTTTAGACTACCGCAGGCGGATCACAAATCCTTTTACACAGGAGGTTGTGACAGCAAAAGACACATTTGGCGTGATTGCCGCCATAAATGAAGGATACGTCGGGACGGTGCCGTTGAATGAAGCGTTGAAAAACCGATTTATCGTCATTGAAGTACCATATGTTCAAGGGGACGAACTGTTGCGGGTTTTAATGAGGAACTCCGCCTTAAAGGACGAGAAATTGATGAATAAATTTCTCGTCTTGTCCAGTGATATTATGACTCAGGTGGAAAACGGCCTAGTATCGGAGGATGCGGCCTCCATCCGCGCTCTTATCGATGCCTGCGACCTTTCTGTCTATTTACCGCCATTGCGGGCGATTGAAAGGGCAATTGCCGGTAAACTGGAAGACGAAAGGGAAAAAGCGGCTATTATGAACATTGCCGAAACGATCTTTTCATGAGGGTGGTAGAATGCGTTTTATTAAATTCAATGATGAAACAGTTGACACATTTTTGTTTATGCAGTTGTCTGACTTGGTAAAAACATTGACGAAACGAACCGATATTGATATTGAGTTCGGCGTTCAGTCGTACTACCATCCAATTGAACAAAAAATTTATGTTAGCCACTTTTGGAATCATCGATCGGATAATGATAAAATGACAGGTTTAAAGTCCGATGTGTATTTGCGGGCAATCGGCAGCTTTTATTTTACTAACTTTGAACAGATGGCGATATTTCAAAAAGAGATCCAAAATATTCGCCATCCAGAATTTGCCCGGCAAATGTTCATGCTTTGTGAAGATTTGCGGATCGAAGAATGCATCAAACGCAAGCGCCCGGGTACAAAGCAGTATTTTCAAAAACGAAGCGAAATGTTAAAAAAATATTTCGGGGATCAATTGAAAGTCAACGTTGGCCGCAGCAACTATGCTGATGCGCTGCTTTGCGCTTTCTATTTCATTTTAACCGCCAGCTCTCCAATTATCGATATACCTTCTATCGATCAAACAATCGATAGGCGGATCCCTTTTTTAAAAATGCAGGCGATGAAGGTGTTTGAAGCTGAAAATACGAGAGATGTTTCCCAAATTGTGCTGGAAACGGCGGCTGTGCTCGATGACGTGCTGCCAAAAGATGTAATCAACACTTATTTCGTCTTCCCGGATGTAACGTGGCCGGACAAAGAAAACTCCTTTTTTGATCAAATGAGGAGGAAACATAAGCTTCAAAATCAAGATTCGCTAAAGAATGTGAAAAAAGGCGATGAAGACCTTCATGATGAAAAAATGGCTACGTGGCACCGGGAAACATCGACACCAACAAAAAGCTTTTTACAATTTGATTTGCAACAAGGGACGCAAACGAATTTGATTAACGAAGAAGCAAGGCAAGCGGAAACAGGAGACCAGGCTTTCGTGATTGTGGAGGGCAGTGCCAGGAAGACAAATAACAAAGATTATGCGAAAGTAGAAGCAGCGGAAAGAACAGCAAATGCAACTTATGGAAAAAGCGAATCTTTCGGAAAAGAAAATCGATTTGCAAAAGCAATTGATGTATTCCCCAAACTTCCGACCGTCAGAGAAAAATCTATATATGAACAAAATTTGCTGCGGATCAAACCATATACAAAAAAATTAAGAAAGATCATGGAAAAGACGCTTGAGCATAAAAAACAATTTCCTAAATCAGATTATCATTTCGGAAGGTTGCACCAAAAGCTTATTCGTTTATGGACCGATGAGAACCCGCGGATGTTTGCTAAAAAAAGAGCGCCTTCACCAGAAATTGATGCAGTTTTTTGCCTTCTGGTAGATTGTTCAGCTTCCATGTATGACAAAATGGATGAAACAAAACTGGGCACCATTTTATTTCACGAGGCATTAAAAACCGTTCGAGTTCCGCATCAAATTGTCGGTTTTTGGGAAGATTCTTCCAACAGCCGGGAACAATATCAGCCAAACTATTTTCAAAAGGTGATCACGTTTCCTGCATCTCTTCAATCTGGCTCAGGACCTGAAATCATGCAGCTTTCCCCGGAAGAAGACAACCGGGACGGATTTGCCATTCGCCATATGACAAAAGAACTGTTGGCAAGAAATGAAAAACAGAAATTTTTGCTTGTGTTTTCAGACGGAGAGCCGGCAGCGTTCGGATATGACCAAAACGGTTTGGTTGATACACATGAAGCAGTATTAGAAGCGCGAAAACAAGGCGTTGAAGTGATGAACATTTTTTTATCAAACGGCCATTTAGAAGAGAGCCAAAAAAAGACGATTCAAATGATATATGGAAAATATAGCATGTTTGTCCAAAATTCAGCGGATCTTCCCGATAGGCTTTTTCCATTATTAAGAAAAATACTGCAAAAAAGCATTATATAATTCTTTTAAAATAAAAATTGTTTCGTAATAATGTTAATTTTTAAGTAAATACTATTGGTCAAATTGGCGAATAGTGTTAAAATAGCGATGGAAGCGATTATGGGACAAAAAATGGCCTGCTTCCTGGGGATGGTGATAAGGAAAAAACGAAAGAACAATGATTGAGAATGAAAAGAACAGCATCGAGAAATCTAATGATTAGAAATCATTGGGGGTTTAAAAGGAATGGAAGAAACTTCGTCTAATGTAAAAACGGCATGGCGTAATTTTTACGGTCCCAACTTAGGGTATGTAATGGATTTATATGAGCAATATTTGCAAAATCCGGATGCCGTTGATAAGGATTTAAAAGAGATGTTTGATCTTTGGGGAGCTCCGGAAGTTGTGGAAGAAACACAAGTTGGCCAATCTCCAAACGGCTTAAGCAGCCAGCTGGAAAGTGTTGCGAGATTGCAAAAAGTGGTGGCTGCCGTAAAATTTGCTGAAGATATTCGAACATTTGGACATTTGGATGCTTCTATCTACCCGATGGGGATTATGCAAAATGATGAAGATGTATTAAATGAATCAAGGTATGGCCTTACAAAAGAAGATTTAATGAATATCCCAGCCAAATTGTTGTGCCCGTATGCATCGGATTCGGTCAAAAACGGGGTTGATGCCATTCAATATTTAAAGAAAGTCTATTCAAGTTCAATCGCTTTTGAATTTCAACATGTCCACAATTTTGAAGAGCATGAATGGCTCAACAAAATGGTTGAATCGGGAGAAATTTTTAAAACCCTTTCAAATGAAAAAAAGGTTTCCATTTTAAAACGGCTAACGGAAGTCGAATTGTTTGAAGGATTCCTCCATAAAACGTTTGTAGGACAGAAAAGATTTTCCATTGAAGGCGTTGACATGCTTGTTCCTATGCTCGACGAGCTTATTTCGGAAGCCGTTAAGAGCGGAACGGTCAACATTAACATCGGAATGGCTCACCGAGGCCGGTTAAGTGTATTGGCGCATGTATTAGGTAAGCCGTATGAACTGATTTTTTCTGAGTTCCAACATGCACCAAATAAAGAATTAGTGCCATCGGAAGGATCAATCGGCATCAACTACGGTTGGACAGGGGATGTCAAATATCATCTTGGTGCAGATCGGCAGATTAAGGATCATAATGTCGTCCGCGCTCGGTTGACGCTTGCCAACAACCCTAGCCATCTCGAATTTGTTGATCCGATTGTTGAAGGATATACACGTGCAGCGCAAGATGATCGGAATGTAAGCGGATATCCAAAACAAAATATTCATCAATCATTGGCAATTTTGATTCACGGAGATGCCGCATTCCCAGGCGAAGGAGTCGTGGCGGAAACTCTTAATTTAAGCCAGTTAAACGGTTACAAAACGGGCGGTACGATTCATATTATTGCTAATAATATGATCGGCTTTACGACCGAAAGCTACGACTCAAGATCCACAAAATATGCAAGCGATTTGGCGAAAGGATTTGAAATTCCGATCGTTCATGTAAATGCGGATGATCCTGAAGCATGTATTGCAGCAGTATATATCGCTATTCTTTACAGAAATAAATTTCATAAAGATTTTCTGATTGATTTAATAGGCTACCGCCGTTACGGCCATAACGAGATGGACGAGCCAATGGCAACCAACCCGCTTTTATACGAGAAAATTAAAAAGCATGAAACGATTTGCAAATTGTATGCAAGAAAGTTAGAAGAAGAAGGATTTATTACAAAAGAAGAAGTCCGTAAATTTCAAGAAACTGTCATGGATCGGCTGAACAAAGCATTTGAAAAAGTTCCGAAAACGGAAGCGCAGGCAGAAGAGATTCACGTTCCGGAAACTGTCAGCCATGGACTTCCTCCTGTAGATACAACGGTTCCAGAAAATGTTTTGGACACCATCAATCAAGAGCTAATATCCTTCCCGGAAGGATTTACGGTTTTTGGTAAATTGAAAAAAATATTGGAACGTCGAGCAGCTTTATTTGTGGAAGAAAGAAAGGTGGATTGGTCGCTTGGTGAAGCGTTTGCTTTTGCTTCCATTTTAAGAGACGGAACGCCAATCAGGATTACGGGGCAGGATTCGGAGAGAGGAACGTTTGCACACAGACATTTGGTGTTGCACGATGTGAAAACAGGCGAGACATTTTCTCCTCTGCATCATCTGTCCGATGTCAATGCATCGTTTGCAATTCATAACAGCCCGCTTTCGGAAGTGTCTGTACTGGGATTTGAATACGGCTACAACGTATTTTCACCGGAGACACTTGTCATTTGGGAAGCGCAATTTGGAGATTTTGCAAACGTGGCTCAAGTAATATTTGATCAGTTTATTTCCGCAGGCAGAGCAAAATGGGGACAAAAATCCGGTCTTGTAATGCTTTTGCCTCATGGATATGAAGGACAGGGGCCTGAACATTCTAGCGGACGTTTGGAGCGCTACTTGCAGCTTGCTGCTGAAAACAACTGGACGGTTGCCAATGTTACAAGTGCAGCGCAATATTTTCATTTATTAAGACGTCAAGCTAAAATATTAACAAAAGAGGAAGTGCGGCCGCTCATTATCATGACGCCGAAGAGTTTGCTCAGAAATCCTCTCACTGTCTCTCATGTGGATGAATTGACTAAAGGTGCATTTAAACCGGTTGTCGAACAACCGAACTTGGGCGGAAATCCTGAACAAGTGAAACGCTTAGTTCTTTGTACTGGAAAAGTTTCGATTGACCTGGCAAACGGATTGCAAAAAATAGAAGACACAAATTGGCTGCATATTGTCCGTTTGGAAGAGATTTATCCGTTCCCTGAAAAAGAAGTTAAAGAAATCATTGAGAGATTTGACAATCTAGAAGAGATTGTCTGGGTTCAAGAAGAGCCGCAAAACATGGGGGCATGGGTATTTATGTATCCACAATTGAAATCCATTGTAGGTGACAACTTGAAAGTCAAGTATATCGGTCGCCCGAGACGTTCAAGCCCTGCTGAAGGGGATCCGACCGTTCATAAAAAAGAACAAAACCGAATGATCAATGAAGCACTTACGTGGAATAAATGAGGAGGAAGTTAAAAATGGCTGAAATCAAAGTTCCAGAACTAGCAGAATCCATTTTAGAAGGCACGATCTCCCAATGGCTGAAAAAACCCGGAGATAAAGTTGAAAAAGGGGAATATATTCTTGAGCTTGAAACAGATAAAGTCAATGTGGAAATTACTTCAGAACACGAAGGAGTATTAAAAGAAATTTATAAAAATGAAGGCGATGTTGTCGAAGTCGGCGAAGTAATTGGAATAATCGAAGAAGGTGCCGCAGCTCCGCAACAAAGCGCCCAACCGGAAGAAAAACAAGAAGCAAAAACAGAACAGCAGCCGTCGGCACCGCAAGAAAAAGTGCAGGAAAAAACAGAAGAACAGACGTCCATCCATACAAAACCAATTGCATCACCGGCTGCGAGAAAACTGGCCAGGGAAAAAGGAATTGACCTTTCGCAAGTTCCTACGAGCGACCCGTTAGGCCGCGTTCGCAAACAAGATATTGCTTCCTATGAAGCTCCAAAACCAGTTGCAAATCAACAAGTAAATATATTGAAGCAGGAGCCAAGCTTAACAGCTGATCCAAAACCGGTGGAACGAATCAGAATGTCGCGCAGACGCCAAACAATAGCCAAACGGCTAAAAGAGGTTCAAAATACAGCTGCCATGTTGACAACATTCAATGAAGTCGATATGACAGCTGTAATGAACATCCGCAAACGAAGAAAAGAACAATTTTTTGAGGAACATGATGTCCGTCTAGGATTTATGTCTTTCTTTACAAAAGCGGTTGTTGCAGCATTGAAAAAATTCCCTCTTTTAAATGCGGAAATTCAAGGCGATGAGATCGTTTTGAAAAAATATTATGACATCGGTGTTGCCGTTTCAACAGATGAAGGATTGGTCGTTCCGGTTGTAAGGGATGCAGATCGTTTAACATTTGCGCAAATTGAGCAGGAAATTGCTGATCTTGCAGCGAAGGCTCGCGCCAACAAACTTACGCTTTCAGATCTTCAAGGCGGAACATTTACGATTACAAACGGCGGAGTATTCGGTTCCTTGTTGTCCACCCCGATCTTAAACGGACCGCAAGTTGGAATTTTAGGCATGCACAAAATACAGCTTCGCCCAGTTGCCGTAGATGAAGAGCGCATAGAAAACCGCCCGATGATGTATATTGCCCTTTCTTATGACCATCGGATCATTGATGGAAAAGAAGCTGTCAGCTTCTTAGCGACCATAAAAAAATTGTTGGAAGATCCGGAACAATTGCTTCTTGAAGGATAAAAGATAGTTGGATGAAAAAGGAAGAATGCGAAAGCGTTCTTCCTTTTCTGTCAGAAATAAGCGATAATCAAAATAACGGAAACAGATGAAAGCGAAGGAGTGGATGACATGATCCATCTAAACTGGAAGAACAATAAAGCAAATAAAAAGGTTGTTTGTCTTCACACAAATGCCAAAAAATATATGGTTGACCGTGTGTTGACTCCCGGAAAAACATACGACGTGATCAATGAAACCGAAGATTATTATTTTATCATTGACAACTCCGGCAAAGTGGGAGGATTTTATAAAGATTATTTTAAACTAGCGCAATAAAATCTCCTTGGCTGTTTCTTGAGGAGGGACAGAGCAAATGTACGTTTACACGGAACATGAAATTCGTACGGCAGATAAAGAAGCTGAACGAAACGGACTCTCTCCAATTGTTTTAATGGAAAATGCAGGAAGGTCTTTATTCGATAAAGCCGTTTCCTTTCTTAATAAAAATCAGCGCATTCTCGTTTTGGCGGGGAAAGGAAATAATGGCGGAGATGGAATTGTTTTATTCCGTTATCTGAAACTGAACGGTTTCCAAGCTGAACTTGCTTTTCCTCTTGGACTGCCGAAAAGCGATTGCGCCAAACATCATTTTTCCTATGTTCAACAAATCGGCTTGGACACAGTGAAGGAAAGAGAATATGAAAAAAAACACTATGATGTGATCATTGATGCATTATTAGGGGTGGGGACAAAACATCCGCTTAAGGATGATGTCAAGAAACTCATTGAGTTGATCAACAAGAAAGATGCTTTTGTTATTTCTATTGACCTCCCAACGGGCGTTTTGGCGGATAGCGGGGAGGTATCTACCGCGGTTAAGGCTGATTTGACGATTAGCTTGCACGGTTTTAAACGTTCGGCCTTTCTCCTTCCTTCCTCATCCTATTATGGACATAAAGAAGTTGTTTCAATAGGACTGACACAAAAGGGGAAGTGGAAAGTATGGACGGAACAGGACGTCAAGCGGACTTGGCCGGTGTTTCCCACCTTTTCCCATAAAGGTACATTTGGCACTGGATATATTATTGCCGGCAGCGATGAAATGCCAGGCAGCGCTCTTCTTGCGGCCAAAGGAGCTGTGCGGGCGGGAATCGGAAAACTGGTCGTTGGAACGACTCGGTTTGCCGCTTCTGTCATTGCCGGGGAAGTACCTGAAGCAACGTATAAGCTTGATGGGCTTCAAAAAGCTGGAAAAGACGATTTTCCTCCCAAAATATCGGTTTGTGCCATCGGACCTGGTATTATTCCCGGAAAAGAGGCGGAAAAAGCGGTGCAAGCCGTTCTGAAAACAGATTTGCCTGTTATACTTGATGCCGGAGCCCTCAGCAAAAGAAATTATCCGAAAGAGCGAAAAAAACCGATTGTACTGACGCCGCATCCAGGAGAATTCAGCCGTTTGACAGGTTTATCAGTTGAAGAAATTCAACAGCAACGCATCGAATATGCATCAAAGTTCGCAACAGAAGAAAATGTCATCGTCGTGTTGAAAGGGCAGTATACAGTTATTGCGTTTCCGGATGAAACTGGAATCATTCAAACAACAGGCAACATCGCCCTTGGAAAAGGCGGTAGCGGCGATGTATTAACAGGGATGATTACAGCCTTCTTATCCTTTTATCAAGATGAAAAAGCCGCCGTTGCAAATGCCGTTTATTTGCATGGTTTATGCGCCGATTATTATGTGAAAGACAAAGCCGCCAGGACGATGTTGGCAAGCGACATTCCAGATTTATTGCCTCTTGTCATGAAAACTTTTGACTAGGAGGTTAAGCTTGTGCTTTCCCGTCCAATATTTTAATAAGGTTTCCAGGCCACTTTTCGTGCTGCATGAAATCGTTTTTCCACTTTCGGCCAATAAACGATTTTCCACCAATTCTCAATATATTTTGCCCGGTCGTTTTTATATTGCAAATAATAGGCATGTTCCCATACGTCCAACACTAAGAGGGGGATCACATCCCACTGGCTGAGATTTTGATGTTTTTCACTTTGCAAGATTTCCAGTCGGCGTGATCGGGGCGACCATACTAAGATGGCCCATCCTCCTCCTTCCACCGCCTTGGCCGCTTCTGTAAAATGCTTTTGAAAAGTAGCGAAGCTCCCAAATGATTCAGTGATGGCTCGCTTCAAAGCACCGGTCGGTTCTCCGCCGCCTTGCGGATTCATGATGTTCCAGAAAATTGTGTGCAAATAATGCCCGGCACCGTTAAAGGCGGCTTCCCGCTCCCAATGTTTGATCAAAGAAAAATCGCCGGATTTCCGCGCTTTTTCCATTTCCAACTCCGCCTTGTTTAAACCATCTACATAACTTTGGTGGTGTTTTGTGTGGTGAAGGCGCATGATTTCTTCTGAAATGTAAGGTTCAAGAGCATTGTACCGATATGGCAGCGGGGGCAGCTGATGTTTGCCGATTGGAACTGTTGAGGCTCTTTCCTCCTCTTCGAGATAAGAGCGGATATCATAATATAATTCGTTTGCCTTGTCAAATAATTGATGATCCGGCATCTCGCCCCCGCTGTTTAATTCTGATTGCAAACGATTGATTTTTTCTTCAAGATCCCTTGAAAAAGGTTGGGTTTGAATGACGTTTTTTAAAAGATCATCGCACCATTTTTTTAACTCGTTAGCATATGTTTCACTCAAAGCAAAACCCTCCTTTAGTTGATTGCCCAAGATACAATATGAATGGACAATGAAAAAAGTGAAAAAAGGAGAAAAGGGGAAAATTCAATGAAATGTAAAAAACTATAGTATTACATAAAAAAAGGACAGCTCTAAGTCGAACATCGACTTAAGAGACAGTCCCTTTTGAATTTGAAAAGAAAGGAGTTAGTTCAAGCGAACCCATACACTTTTAACTTCCGTATAGTTGTTCAAAGCATAAGATCCCATTTCACGGCCGATGCCGGATTGTTTATATCCACCAAATGGAGATGCGGCATCAAAAACATTGTAACAGTTGACCCATACCGTACCTGCTCTTAAGCGATTGGCAACATAATGAGCTTTCGCTACATCCCGTGTCCATAATCCGGCAGCCAACCCGTATTCGCTATTGTTCGCGCGTGCGATCACTTCATCCAAATCTTCAAAAGGCATTGCAGCAATAACAGGGCCAAAAATTTCTTCTTTCGCAATGGTCATTTGATCATCAACTGCCGCAAAAATGGTAGGTTCGACAAAATATCCTTTCTCAGACTGTGTCGTTCCACCTGTCAATACCTCCGCACCTTCTTCGATGCCTTTTTCAATGTAGTTGAGCACTCTCGTTTGCTGTTCTTCAGATACGAGCGGCCCCATTTCCGTTTCAGGATCAAGACCGAAGCCTTGACGTATATTTTTAGCATAGGAGGACATATCCGCTAATACATTGTCATAATGTTTTTTCTGAATAAATACACGTGAGCCTGCACAGCAAACTTGGCCTTGATTGAACATCACACCGTTTAAAGCTCCAGGAATCGCTTTGGAGAGATCAGCGTCGGGCAAAATGATATTCGGTGATTTTCCGCCTAATTCCAATGTTACGCGTTTTAACGACTGAGCAGCATTTTTCATAATGAGTTTGCCTACTTCAGTTGAGCCGGTAAAGGCAATTTTATCGATTAAAGGATGATTCACAATTGCTTGGCCAGCTGTTTCTCCAAAGCCGGGAACGATATTGACGACACCTGGCGGAAAACCTGCTTGGTCGATTAGTTCTGCCAAATATAATGCCGAAAGCGGTGTTTGTTCCGCAGGCTTCAAAACAACTGTGCAGCCTGTAGCAAGAGCTGCGCCGAGCTTCCACATGGCCATTAAAAGCGGAAAGTTCCACGGGATGATTTGGCCTACAACGCCTACTGGCTCGTGTCTCGTGTAATTGAAATACGGCCCGTTGACAGGAATCGTCTGGCCAACGATTTTAGTCGCCCAGCCGGCATAATAACGCATATGTTCGATGGCTAACGGAATATCGGCATTTCTCGTCTCTCTGATCGGTTTTCCGTTATCAAGTGTCTCAAGCTGTGCAAGTGCTTCTTTGTTTTCTTCCATTAAATCGGCAAGCCTGTACATCAACCGGCTTCTTTCTGCCGCCGTCATCTTTGACCACGGACCGTTGTCAAATGCTGCTCTTGCGGCACGAACAGCTCTGTCAATGTCCTCTTGTTCAGCTTCGTAAACGGTTGCAAGAACTTCTCCTGTGGCGGGATTCGGTGTATCAAATGTTTTGCCGGAGATGCTTTCACGAAATTCACCATTGATGTACAATCTTTTTTTTCCTTTCAAAAATTCAGCGACCTTTCCATCAACATTTGCGATTAACTGACTCATCCATCATCCTCCTATTTTTTTATTCGTTTGCGAATCTGGATGAAAAACCAAGTCATCATTATGATAATAGAAAATTTAGAATTTTTCAACTTATATATACAATATTGATTATAATTTTTTGGCAAATGATAATTTCAGTCATGAAGACAAACTGTTTTGGAATATTCGTATAAAGAAATGTTTAAAAATGAGGTGATGGCTTTGAGCGGAAAACAGTCAAAAGGGTTTAGTGCAATGAAGTCATATCGTCCGTTTCGCGGCCGCTACGATCCGTGCAGACCGATAGGAGTAAAATATTATTCAACACCGCCCAATCTTTATCTTGGGTTTCAGCCTCCCAATCTTAAACAATTTCCACCGAAAGAGGCTTTAATGAAAGGAACGCTTTGGAAAATTTTATATGATTATTACGAAAATCCGTACGAACATAAAGGGAGGTCAAAGGAATGAAAGTGCTTCCTCAAGAGTATTATCAGCTTCTTGAGGACATTCAAGCGGCTGACTTTGTCCTTGTTGAACTTCAACTTTATCTGGATACTCATCCAAACGATATGGAGGCGATCCAACAGTTCAATCAATATGCCCAATATTCGAAGCAATTAAAGCAAATATTTGAAGGTAAATTCGGTGCTTTGCAGCAGTTCGGAAACAGCTTTGCCGACCCAAACTGGAGTTGGGGCACAATGCCTTGGCCGTGGCAAGTTTAATTTTATCAGGTTAAGATGAAAGGAGAACAACGATGTGGTTTTATGAGAAGAAACTGCAATATCCTGTAAAAGTAAGTACGTGTAATCCCCGATTGGCAAAATATTTAATTGAACAATACGGGGGAGCAGATGGCGAGCTTGCTGCAGCTCTGCGCTACTTAAATCAAAGATACACGATTCCTGATAAAGTAATCGGGCTTTTAACGGATATCGGCACTGAAGAATTTGCCCATCTTGAAATGATTGCAACAATGGTCTACAAATTAACAAAAGATGCCACACCTGAGCAGTTAAAAGAAGCTGGCTTAGGCGAACATTATGTCAATCATGACGGAGCGTTATATTATCAAAATGCAGCAGGTGTTCCGTGGACGGCTGCATATATACAAGCAAAAGGAGATCCGATTGCAGATCTTTACGAAGACATTGCGGCGGAAGAAAAGGCGCGAGCGACTTATCAATGGATTATCGACTTGTCGGATGATCCGGATTTAAATGACGGTCTGCGCTTTTTGCGGGAAAGAGAAGTAGTTCATTCACAGCGGTTCCGGGAAGCGGTCGAAATTTTAAAAGAAGAGAGAGACCGAAAAAAGTTTTTTTAACAGGGAGGAAGAGGACAAATAATCTGAAAGTTTATGGGATTGGAATGCGAAATCAAATTCAATCTTTGATTATGGAAATATTTGTATGGTGGGAATGGCACCGATGCCGCTGCATTGGTGCATTTTTTATAAAAAACAATGTTCTAAAAGAAAAAAAACAATTTATTTTTCCATCAGCTTATATTAAGATAGAAATGAAAAGGCTTTAGAATTTTTGAAGTTTACATAATTATATTATTGTTGAAAAGGGAGTTGCGTAGATGGGGGAAAAGAGAAAACCGAGCGGTTTTTTATTAAAACAGCGCGCATTTTTAAAATTATATTTAATTACTATGACGGAAAAGAAACGGCTTTACGGTCTGAAAATATTGGACGAGCTTAGAGAAGAGTTTCGTCCGTTCGGGTACAGGCCGAATCATTCAGAGCTTTACAAAGCCCTACATGATTTAATAAAAGAGGGTATATTAAGACAAGTGAAAAGAAAAAAAGAAGGAACAGAGTTTCAAGAGGTCGTTTATTATCAGTTCGTAGATTATGAAAAAGCAAAAAAATATAAAAGACAGCTAAAAGCGGAACTTGATCGTTCAAAAGCGATCATTGAAAAGGCATTGAAGGATAATTATTGATAGTGTTGGAGGTGTATGATGAAACGGTTGAAGCAAAAGCTGGAACAAATGGACGGCAGGGGCTACAAGGCTTATAAAGATCTTCAAGGTTCCTACCTGTTCCCGGATTTTCAACTGCACATTGATCATGTGCAAGGAGATCCCTTTGCTGCGCCTTCGAAAATTCGCGTACAGATCCCCAAAAAGCAAACGGCATTTTCCGAAGAATGGACAAATAGTCATGCAAGAAAAGTCCGCTGTGAAGATTTAATCGTTCGCGCTGTTTACAAAGAAATTTTGAAAATGAAGGAGGCGCGAAACGGATCCGGAAAGAGCGGGCTGATCATGATTGATAAACCGAGTCAAAAAGTGCTGGAACGGACGGCAGCGCAAATCGATGAAAGTGCTATAACAATTTGTCTGTCCGTTGGCTTGCCGGCGAAAGGAAGAAGAATTTTAGGAAAAGAAGCCAAAAAAATGCTGGTTGATATTATTCCTAGAATGATAAGCAATTCAGTTTATGCAATGGATGAAACACAAATCAAAAAAGCCGTCCAGCTTTGCGATCAGCAAGAAGCGATCCGAACATATTTAAAAGAACACGGATTGATCGCTTTTGTAGCCAACGGTTCGATTTTGCCGAGAGAGAGCGGGATAAGCGATCGGCCGCTGAAAACGGCCATCCCTTTTCAAAGCCCGAAAGAAATGGAAGTATCAATTCCTTTGCCGCATAAAAATGAGCCTATCAAAGGAATGGCAATTCCAAAAGGCATTACGATTATTGTCGGCGGAGGCTTTCATGGAAAAAGCACGTTGCTGAAGGCGCTTGAACATGGCGTGTACGATCATATAAAAGGCGATGGAAGGGAGTTTGTGCTGACGGACAAGACAGCATGCAAAATTCGGGCTGAAGACGGACGAAGCGTAAGGCAAGTCAATATTTCCCCTTTTATTCAAAACCTCCCGTACCAAAAAGAAACAAAAACGTTTACTACAGAAAATGCCAGCGGCAGTACATCACAAGCAGCCAATATTATGGAAATGTTGGAAGCGGGTGCAAAAACGCTTTTAATGGATGAGGATACGTGTGCAACGAATTTTATGATACGGGATGCAAGAATGCAAGCATTAATTCATAAAGAACAAGAACCGATCACACCTTTTATTGATAAAGTTGCACAGCTGAAAAACGATTATCATGTTTCCATCGTTCTTGTCATGGGCGGTTCCGGCGATTATTTTTCGGTTGCTGATCAGGTTGTGAAAATGGAACATTTTCTACCTTATGATGTGACGGAAGAAGCGAAATCCATTGCCAAAAAAATTCAGACGGGAAGGCAGCTTGAAGGAGGTAAAGCTTTTGGCGTATACTCGCCGCGCATCCCATTGCCAGGAAGTTTCGACAGCAGGATAGGGAAAAAACATAAAATCGCCTGTCGTTCCGATGAAATCCAATACGGCATCAACACAATCGATCTCTCTGCCATTGAGCAGCTAGTGGACGAAAGCCAAGTAAGAATGATCGGCGAAATCTTATTTTACTTTGAACGGACAGGTATTTTAAACCGGAATTTAACCATCTCACAACTTTTAGATTTGGTTGAGGAAAAAATGAAACGGGAGGGACTTCATACTTTTTCTGCACACAAAGGACATCCTGGAGAACTGGCTTTTGTTCGGAGGTTTGAATTGGCCGCAGCAATAAACCGACTGAAAACGTTAAATACTCGTTCATTAGCGGAATAAAAAAAGAAGGAGCTCCAGAAAAACTCCTCCTGAAAAATAACTTAATTCACACGCGCTTCCTGTTTTTGTCGCTTGTTCGTCCGGTTTTTTTCTTTGACGTAATCCTTCCAAACAAAAGCCATGACAATGAGAAAACAAATACTTGATATTTGGAAAATGGCGCCAATACTCATCATGGATGATAAAAATCCTAAGATTATTGCACTGACGCCGATTCCGCTGTCAATGGCTGAATAATACATTCCATTGGCGATCCCGCGGCGATCTTCCGGGGTTTTCGACAGAACCCATGATTGAAGAGCAGGCATTAACGACCCGTAACCTGCTCCAAACAAAATGCCTGCCAATATAAGCATGCCGACAGAATACGTGAAGGATAAAATCCAGAGCGCTGCAAAGGTTAACAAGGCACAAACAATTGTAAGAGCCCACGGACCGTTTCGATCAAACCATTTTCCGGAAATAGGGCGAACCGCTGTTGCACTGAGAGCATTGCTTAAATAATATAAAAAAATTTGGTCAATTCCTCGTTCTTGGCCAAAGATGACGATGAATGTGATGATTCCGCCATATCCAAAAGAAGATAAAAATGTAAGTAAAGCCGGGAAACGCCCATGTTTGTCTATAAGAGAATTCATAAAGGAAAAATCTTTTACATTAAATGTTTTCTCTTGAACCGATTTTGGCGTTCGATATTGAACGGTTAATAGAGCGGCAACAGCCAACATTCCTAAAATGGCAGAGCCGTAAATCAAAGGTTTAAACCCAAAATGTTGGTAAATTAAGATGCCGACACTTGGAGCGACAATCATCCCAATGGTAATGGATAGACCGTAATAACCCATGCCTTCTCCGATTCTTTTGACAGGAACGAGTTCAACTGCAACGGTTCCATTTGCCGTTGTCGACCATCCCCATGCCAATCCGTGCAAAAAACGGATTAGCAAAAAGACGAAGATGACGGATGTCCAAGAATAAGATAAAGTTAAAATCAATAAAATAACGGCTCCTAAAATAACAAGCCATTTGCGTGTTGCGGATTCAAGAATAAAGCCAATTATCGGGCGGATCAAGACGGCAGCAATGGAAAATAAGGTCGTAACAAGTCCGATTTCAATTTCATCAGCCCCGATTGCTTTGGCTTGAGGCGGCAAGGTGGGAAGAAGCATCTGGAAGCTCATGAAAACAAATAAATTTCCGATAACTAATAAGGTAAATGATTTCGTCCAAAGCGGCGGCATATCGGAATGGCTGACCCGCTTATTCATGGAAGCAAAACACCTCCTAAATGATTAAAAACATGAAAATTTAGCCTTGCGAAAGATTACAGCTACTTCATTATACAAATTTTTCAAAGGAACTCAAGTTTTTTACATGGAAAAAGCCGATTTTCTTTCAAAGTTCAAAGAAAATCGGCTTTTTTAGTTATTGATTCGTCGGTATCAGGTTCGATAGTTGGCTGTTTTTCAACTGCTGTTTGAACGGTTTTAGAATATTGGCAAGGGAATTTTGGCGTTTTGCCATGCCGTATATCGCTGCTGCACCAATTCCGGCCAGAGTAAGCCACATAAAGGTTTGATTTTGCCGACGGTTGGTAAACATGGATCGTTTTCTGCCCATATTGAAGAGGGATCCCATTTGTTTCATGATGAAAGCACCTCTTTAGCGTGGTGTTTGGAAGAAAAACTTCCAACATTCATATTTTCAATTGGCCATCTTCTTTTTATGAATAACACTTTATTCCATGAAGAGGTTTTAACTTCTAATTGCATTTTTGACCTTCATATATTGGTACAGAGGAGGGGATCCCATTTGTTGTACAAAAGATGGAAACGGCGGCGCAGACGTGGACCTTTGCCATTGAAACATGTGCTGCTTATCTCGTTTATTTTGTTCAATGTTTTGACCGCATACAGTTTATGGTTTATCAATCGAGTGATTGAACCGACGTTAATCAACATTGCGGAAACGAATACTCGGCAAGTTGCTGAACATGCGATCCAAGATGCGGTATCAAAAATCATTACAGAAGATCTAGATATGAATGAATTAATCATCATTCGCGATGATAAAGCAAATGAGTCGAAAAGCTACAGTTTTAACTCACAGCTTTTCAACCGTCTTATTTCAGATGCTTCCCTGCATATCCAAAAATATTTAAACGGTGATATTGAAAAGGAATTAAAAGACATGGATGAAGTGAATGTTTACAAAAATCCGAATGGAAAAGGATTAATGTATCACATTCCCCTCGGTTTAGTGACGGATAATGCCCTTTTGGCCAATTTAGGTCCAAAAGTTCCGATAAGTTTTGAGATGATCGGTTCTGTTAATTCAGATATTGAAACAAAATATCATGAAATGGGCATTAACAACGCCTATTTGGAAATTTATATGCATATTGAAGTGAAAATGAATGTGATCGTTCCCTCTTTCAAAAAAAACATGGTAATTAAAAATTCAGTGAAAATAGGGGATTTATTTATTGAAGGAGATGTTCCACAATTTTACAACCATGGAGGGTCCGTCATTCCTCCTGCCATTACGCCATCAAAGGATGAAGGAAAATAAAAAATACCATTTTAAATTTTGTAATTTAGGAAATATTAAATATGACAAAAATAATAAGGAGGAATTTATTGTGACTGTTTCAACACAAATCCAGCAAACTTTGGCAGGTTTAAAAAGTGCCCAAGCAAATTTTGAAACGTTTGCATTGCAAACAGAAAATAAGCAAGCAAAACAAATGTATCAGCAAGCTGCCCAGCAAACACAATCGATCGTTGATATGATCAATTCCCGGATGCAGCAAGTCCAACATGAAGAGCCGCAATATAAGCAACAATGATAAGGTTGGTTTTCGCCAACCTTATTGTTGCAAAAAAGAGGCTGCCATTCGGATATTGATGGTCATATCAATGATTGCTGCCGCCTTTGCTGGATGTCAAGAGAGAGAAGGGACGAATGAACGATCGATAAAACCGTCAGATATAAGCTATTGGAACAATACTGCCCCTTTTGATCAGTCTCCCAGCATGAAAGCAAAACAAATTGCCTCCGGTTATGATGGGGTTTTAGATGTTGAAAGCATCAATACGGATCAAGATTTATTAGTTGTTTTTAAACTCGAGCATATGAAGCGTTTTCAGTTAAAACAAATGGAAAAGAAATTAAAAAAAAGGCTTGAAAAAACATTTTCAAAGCACCGTCTTACCGTATCAAGCGACATGAAGATATATTTGGAAACAGAAAAAATTGCTAAAGATTTAAACGTCTTAAACAAAAAGGAGATGAAACAAAAAATTGAAAAAATTGTTAAGCTCAGCAAAGAACAGACATAAGAAGGTGTTTTAAAGATGGCCAATGAAAAAAGGAAAAATCAGACAAAAGTGATGCAAGATTACTATCAATTGGAGAAAAAAAACGAAACGAAACCACCCGTCATTAAAAACTGCGTAAAAGCCTTTATTGTTGGGGGAATCATTTGCTCAATCGGACAAGCCATTCAATGGATTTACATTTATTTTTTTAATTTTACTGAGCAAACGGCCGGAAATCCGACTGTTGCCACGATGATTTTTCTTTCGATGCTTTTGACTGGCTTTGGAGTTTACGACAGAATTGCTCAATTTGGCGGAGCAGGAAGTGCAGTTCCTGTAACTGGTTTTGGCAATGCTGTTATTTCCGCGGCTATTGAGCACCGAACAGAAGGATTTGTCCTCGGAGTTGGAGGCAACATGTTTAAGCTGGCCGGATCGGTTATTTTGTTTGGAACTTTTTCGGCTTTTGTTGTCGCACTGATTCGAACGATTCTCGTGAAATGGGGTGGTTTTTAATGCTAAAAGGGCATCGCACGTGGGTTTTTGCCAATCGGCCTGTGATCGTATCAGCGGCGACTGTCGGCGGTCCTTTTGAAGCAAACGGGAGACTTTCGGAAGATTTTGACCTTTTGCATGAAGACTTATGGTTGGGGGAAGATTCGTACGAAAAAGCACATAAAGTTTTGTTGGAAGAAGCCTTTTTCAAAGCGATGGAGAAGGCAAATATTGAAAAAGAAATGGTTGACTTCATTATTTGCGGCGATTTGGTCAATCAGATTACTCCTTCAAGCTTTGCTGCCAGAACACTTGGAAACCCGTTTCTCGGAATTTTTGGCGCTTGTTCAACTTCAATGGAGGGATTGGCATTAAGCGCTTTTATCATAAACTATGGCGGCGCTAAATTTTTATTAACTGGTGCTTCCAGTCATAATGCGGCGATTGAAAAACAATTTCGTTATCCGACCGAATATGGCGGGCAAAAACCGCCAACTGCGCAATGGACTGTCACGGGTGCAGGAGTTGCGCTGTTAAGCAATGAAGGAAAAGGACCTTATGTCACATCTGCAACGATTGGAAGAGTGGTAGACCTTGGAATGTCTGATCCGTTTAATATGGGTGGAGCGATGGCTCCTGCAGCAGTTGATACAATCGAGGCTCATTTCAGGGATTTAAACATTGATTCATCTTATTATGATTTAATTGTCACAGGAGACTTAGGAAAAATAGGACGAGAAATTGCCCTTGATCTGTTTGCGAAAAACGGAACAGGCATGGATGAAAGCAAATTTCAAGATTGCGGTTTAATGATTTACAGAGAGGGACAGCCTGTATTATCCGGGGCAAGCGGCGCCGGGTGCTCAGCTGTCGTCGTATATGGACATTTGTTAAATCGAATGAAAAAGGGTGAATTTCGCCGAATTCTTGCTGTCGCAACGGGGGCTTTGCTGTCGCCGTTGACCTATCAACAAAAGGAAACAATTCCGTGCATTGCCCATGCAGTATCGATTGAGTTCAGGGGGTGAATGGATTGGCCGCATCATTTTTTTGGGCGTTTGTCATCGGAGGTCTCATTTGTGTCATCGGCCAAATCATGTTTGATGTTTTTCATTTAACACCTGGTCATACATTAAGTACGTTGGTTGTTATTGGCGCCATTTTAGATGGATTTGGGCTTTATGAACCGTTTATCGATTTTGCCGGTGCGGGAGCCACCATTCCGATTACAAGCTTCGGCAATTCCCTTGTCCACGGTGCGCTTCAGGAGGCGGAAAAGCATGGATTAATCGGTGTTTTAACGGGAATGTTTGAAGTGACAAGTTCCGGTGTTTCAGCAGCAATTGTTTTCGGCTTTATCGGTGCTTTGCTATTTAAACCAAAGGGGTGATATCATGACCGTTGCGTCACAAGTGAAACAAACACTGGCAAGTTTAGAAAGCATCCACGCCGGATTGCAAAATTTGGCGCTGACTTCAGCCAATGAAGAAGCGCAAAAAGTTTTTCATGAAACGATGTTGGCTGCGGAAGAAATCATCCATGATTTAACGAAAAGGATCGGAAAACTTGAATTTGAAGAGCCGGAATACAAAGGTTTTTGAAAAGAGGGATTGTTATGCCAGAGTGGGTTGCAGTAATCATTCGTTCTCTTGCCATCATTATCGGTTTGTTTGTCATTACAAAGCTTTTAGGAAAAAAACAACTGTCGAAACTATCTTTTTTTGAATACATTACTGGGATTACGATCGGTGATATTGCCGGAACACTGTCGATGGATGTTGATTTAAATTTGACAAACGGCATCGTCAGCATTATCGTTTGGGCATTGATTCCATTTCTCATTTCTTATATTTCCTTGAAGAGTCCGAAATTTCAAGAATTTATTGAAGGAAAACCAACAATTTTCATTAAAAATGGAAAAATTATGGAAGACAATTTAAAGAAGGAAAAATTCCCTTTGTCTTCCTTATTGGAACAGTTGAGGAAACACAAAATCCACCATGTCTCAGATGTAGAATTCGCCATTCTTGAGACAACAGGGGAATTAAGTGTCTTGTTAAAAAAAGAAAAACAGCCTGTAACTGTGGGCGATTTAAAGAAAAATGTTGCGCCAATAAAAGAACCGCAAAATGTCATTTTGGACGGGAAAATTATGGATGAGGCGCTCTCCACTATTGGGTTAAATCGGAGATGGCTGAAAGAAAAACTCGATCAAATGGGAATAGCCGTAGAAAACGTATTTTTTGCCCAAGTCGATTCGTATGGACAACTCACCGTTGATTTATATGATGACAAAGTAAAAGTTCCGAAGCCGATTGAAAAAGAACTTCTTCTTTCATCTCTAAAAAAAGTGGAAGCCGATTTTGAACTTTATGCCTTGCAAACAAAAAATCATGAAGCAAAAAACATGTATTTAAAAAACAAAGAAAAAATGACAAAGATGATTCAAACTTTAACACCTTTTTTACAAGATTGATGGGAAGGATGAAAATGAAAACATATGATTGCATCATTATCGGCGGCGGTATTGCAGGTTTATCGGCAGCTATTATGCTTGGCAGGTATCAGCATCATGTACTTGTAATTGACGCGGCGGAAGGAAGATCAACACTTTGCAGAAGCTACCATAATATTTTAGGATGGCCGAATGGAGTAAGCGGACTTGCTTTGCGAAAACTAGGCAGGAAACAAGCAGAACGATGCGGAGTGGAATTTCAGGAGCAGCTTGTTCAACAACTCGAAAAAGACCAAGAAATGTTTACTGTCAAAACGGAAGACTCAAGCATTTATCGGGCAAAAAAACTGCTCATCGCAACTGGTGTGACTGACCGTATACCTGAAGAGTTGTCAAATATGAAACCGTGCTTAGGGATTTCCATTTATGTTTGTCCGGACTGTGATGGATATGAAGTGATCAACAAATCGGTGATCGTGCTTGGAGCAGGAAATACAGGAGCTCATTTAGCCCTCGCTTTAACCTATTGGACAAAAGATATTGTATACATCAACCATGACGGAAAAGAAATCAACGAACAGTTGCAAAACAAATTAATGTTAAAAGGGATTCAATACATAAAAGAACCGATTCAAAAAGTGTTAGCAGAAGGCGAGTGGTTTCAAGGCGTCAAATTAAAAAACGGTCGGTATCTTAAAGCCGACAGAGGATTTTTAGCCTTTGGAGGAAACAAAGTTCATTCTGATTTAGCAGCCCAACTTCAAGTCGAGAGAATGGAAAACAAACATTTGCTTGTTGATGCCCGAACGAAAGAAACAAACATTCAAAATGTTTGGGCGGCCGGCGACGTAGTCGCACACTCCGAACAAGCGCCGATTGCCATGGGGGAAGGCACGCAGGCAGCTATTTGGATTCATAAAAGGTTATTGGAGGAAAAAGAAAGGATTTAAGGGAAAAGGTTCGGAAAGAAGTTCCCTTAAGTCCTTATTTTATTTTCAAAAAAGTATTGTAATATTTATTAATTCTTGTATTATTTTTCTAGACAAAAACGCAGAGAGGAGAAAGGGCATGGAGCAAACAAAACATCTTGTACATAAAAAAGAGCGCATCTATTTTGGTCTTGTTCTTTTCATCAGTCTTGTCATTTATATCGTGTTGTGTCTTTCAGTAATCAGTCTGTTGGTCCTCTTCTTATTTTTCATCATTTCAATGTTTTTCCATGGAATAATGATTGGGTACATCCGGACGAATGGCGTAAAAGTGACCGAGGAACAATTTCCGGCTGTCCATCAAAAAGTTCAAGATCTTTGCGTTCAAATGGGAATCGATAAAGTTCCTGATGTCTATGTAGTGGAATCAAGTGGAATTTTAAACGCTTTTGCAACAAGATTTTTCGGCAAAAACATGGTTGTCTTATATTCAGAAGTTTTTGAACTGACAGAATCAGAAGCCGAAGATGAACTTGTTTTCATTATTGCCCATGAACTAGCTCATATTAAACGCAACCATTTGTTGAAACATTCTTTTATTTTGCCGGCCATGTGGATCCCGGGACTAGGCGAACTATATTTGCGGGCTTGTGAATTTACTTGTGACCGATATGCTGTTTTCTATTGCGGAAATTCTGAAGCGGCCAAAAACAGTTTAACCATTTTGGCCGTTGGAAAAAAGCTATATAAGCGGGTAAATCGGGAAGCTTATTTAAAGCAAATGGAGAAAGAAAAAGGCTTTTTTGCTTGGTTGAGCGAAATACTGTCATCGCATCCGCCGCTTCCGAAACGAATTTACGAAGTCATGCGCTTTTTGGAAGAAAAAGAAATGGACTTGAAGAGCAGCAAATGGGGATGGATTTTCTTAGCTGGAACAGTTGCAGCGGCTGTCCTTTTTACAGCAGGAATTTCTTTTTTCGTTAAGCAGATGGAAAAACTCGGTGAATCGATGATCTTTGCCGAAGATGAGGAAGTTTCATTGGAAGAAGGGGAAAATCCTGAAAAACCGGAAATCATTCAATCTGTTATTTACGGAAACACAGATGAAGTGAAACAGTTGATTAAAGAAGGAAAGGATTTAAATGAAAAAGATAGCGAGGGGATGTCTGCCATTCATTGGGCAGCGCTTGCTGGCAATGAAGAAATGGTTTTGCTTTTACTGCAGAATGGAGCGAACATTGATGAAACGGATGACTATATGATGACTCCTTTGATGGAAGCTGCGCAAAATGGCCATCTAAACGTCGCCGAACAATTGCTTCTTCACGGAAGCGATCCGAATGCAGAGGATGCGGACGGCATGACTCCGCTCTTCTATGGAGTGATGAGCAATCGTCCTGAAATCGTCAAATTGCTGCTTGATGCCGGGGCGGATCCTATCAAAACGGATTATGCAGGCGATACGCCACTAGTTTATGCGATTCGTCAACAGCCTCAAAATCGGGTAATTATCGACATGTTGAGAAAAGAAATGCGGTAACAGGCTTGCTCTCCACCTGCAAGGGAAACGAATGGAAAGCAAAATATGCTATGAAAGAGGAGCAATCGAAAATGGAAATCAAAACATCCAAAAAAATGAATGCATTTGAAACGTTAATTTTTACAGAATTGGCATACCATAAAAAAAGGAAAATGAGGGAAGGGATCGATATCATTGATCTGAGCGTCGGCAGCCCTGACGCCCCGCCTCCTGAATTTATCCGTAATATTCTCAGCAAAGCTGTCTTAAATGAAAATGAATATGGCTACAGCCTCTCGGGGTCTCATGAGTTTCATTTGGCTGTCTGCCAATACTATCATCGGAAATTTCAAGTTCATCTCAATCCTTCTACAGAAGTCATCCAGACGATGGGCTCACAAGATGGACTCGTTCATTTCCCTATGGCTTTTGTCAATGAAGGCGATATCGTGTTGCTTCCTGATCCGGGTTATCCTGCCTATGAAGCCGGAGCGAAGCTGGCGGGAGCAACGATATACCCTCTGCCTTTATTGGAGCGCAACTCCTTTTTGCCTGATTTGGATCATATTCCAGGCGAAATTGCAGAAAAAGCAAAAATGTTGATTTTGAATTTTCCCGGAAATCCCGTCCCAGCTTTAGCGACAAAAGCATTTTTTGAAAAGGTGGTGCGCTTTGCGAAACAATATCAAATCATGGTTGTTCACGATTTTGCCTACTCTGAGTTAATATTTGACGGAAGGAAAGGTATCAGTTTTCTATCCGTCGAAGGAGCAAAAGACGTTGGCGTGGAATTCAATTCATTGTCAAAAAGCTTTAACATGGCCGGCTGCCGGATCGGCTACATTGTTGGCAATGAAGAAATCATCCGTCAGTTTGCCCGTTTCAAATCCAATCTGGATTACGGAGTGTTTGCTCCAATCCAACAAGCGGCGGCTGCTGCGTTGACAGACGGCGATCAGTTTTTGGATCTGAATCGATCCATGTATGAAAAACGGCGAGACCTTTTAGCCGATGGATTGAAAGCAATCGGCTGGGATGTCGAGGCGCCGAAAGCAACGATGTTCATGTGGGCAAAAATTCCAAAGCCCATCAAGTCGAGAGAATTTGCTTTAGAACTGATCGAACGGGCGGGTGTTGTTGTAACACCAGGATCAGCATTCGGTCAACATGGAGAAGGGTATGTCCGCATTGCGCTTGTTCAACCGGAAGCGCGATTGAAAGAGGCCGTTGAACGGATTGATCGAAGCGGCTTGCTCAGAGTATAGAAAAAATATGGCAGAAGATTCTTGCGAAAGATCTGGCAATCTGGATGAAAAAGAGCTATGATGAGTATGCTACATATTCAAATGCAAAATTGAAAGTGATGGGTGGTGAAGAAATGGGAGCTCATGAGATTGAATACAAGCTGTATGGAGACGATATGCAGTTTGTCGAAATTGAATTAGATCCCGGTGAAAGTGCGATTGCCGAAGCCGGCGCCATGATGATGATGGATGATGGCATTGAGATGGAAACCGTGTTTGGTGATGGAAGTGATCAAGGAAAAGGACTCCTCGGTAAACTCGTCGGTGCCGGGAAACGTCTGATTACCGGAGAAAGCCTGTTTATGACGGTGTTTACAAATCAAGGGTTGGAAAAAAAACATGTTTCCTTTGCCGCTCCATACCCGGGGAAAATTATCCCAATTGATTTGAAAGAATTTGGCGGAAAAGTCATTTGCCAAAAAGATGCTTTTCTTTGTGCTGCAAGAGGGGTTTCAGTTGGGATTGAGTTCCAGCGTAAACTTGGAACTGGATTTTTCGGCGGCGAAGGTTTCATCATGCAGAAGCTGGAGGGAGACGGATTGTCTTTCTTGCATGCGGGCGGTACGATTATCAAAAAAGATTTGTCGCCGGGAGAAAAATTGAGAATTGACACAGGTTGTTTAGTGGCAATGACAAAAGAAGTCGATTACAGCATTGAATTTGTCGGCAAGGTGAAAACCGCTTTTTTTGGCGGTGAAGGGTTGTTTTTCGCAACCGTACGCGGTCCCGGGTCTGTTTGGGTGCAATCATTGCCGTTCAGCCGTTTAGCTGACAGAGTCTTTGCCGCGGCTCCGCAAAGGGGAGGCAGCGTTGGGGAAGGCAGCATTTTAGGAGGTCTCGGCGACTTGTTTGACGGAGACGATTAATTCGAAGAAAAGAGGAAGCGGCTGAAGGCCATTCCTCTTTTCTTATGGGAAAAAGCAGAGAGAAAAACCCTTTGTGAAAAAAATAAAATAGTAGTATAATATTAAAATATTAAAATTAATTGAAAATTAAATGGATTTCAAAAGCGGGGGGATTTATTTTGGCACAATTACGCAGCAATATGATAAAAAAAGGATTTGACCGCGCTCCGCACCGCAGCCTGTTGCGTGCAGCCGGCGTTAAAGAGGAAGATTTCGACAAACCGTTTATTGCCGTGGTCAACTCTTATGTTGATATTATCCCGGGCCATGTTCATTTGCAAGAATTTGGAAAGCTTGTGAAAGAAGCGATTCGCGAAGCCGGCGGTGTGCCATTTGAATTTAATACAATCGGTGTCGATGACGGTATTGCAATGGGGCATATCGGAATGCGCTATTCGCTCCCAAGCCGTGAAATTATTGCCGATTCGGTTGAAACAGTTGTCAACGCCCACTGGTTTGATGGGATGGTCTGCATTCCAAACTGCGATAAAATTACGCCGGGAATGTTAATGGCGGCTTTGCGGATCAACATTCCGACGATATTCGTCAGCGGTGGACCGATGGCTGCCGGAAGAACAAGCGACGGGCGAAAAATTTCCCTATCTTCTGTCTTTGAGGGAGTAGGCGCTTATCAATCGGGGAAAATCGATGAAAACGGATTAAAAGAACTTGAGATGTACGGTTGTCCGACGTGCGGCTCTTGTTCAGGCATGTTTACGGCAAACTCAATGAACTGTCTATCTGAAGCATTAGGCTTGGCACTCCCTGGAAACGGGACGATTTTAGCTGTTTCACCGGAACGGAAAGAACTTGTCAAACGGACAGCGAAACAGCTAATGAAATTGATCGAAATGGATTTAAAACCGCGCGATATCGTGACGGAAAAAGCAATCGATAACGCCTTTGCTTTAGATATGGCTTTAGGAGGCTCGACAAACACTGTCTTGCATACGCTCGCCCTTGCCAATGAAGCTGGCGTTGACTACCCGCTTGAACGGATCAATCAAGTGGCGGAAAGAGTGCCTCATTTAGCAAAGCTTGCTCCGGCATCCGATGTTCATATTGAAGATTTACATGCAGCTGGAGGAGTTTCTGCGGTGTTGAACGAACTGACGAAAAAAGAAGGAACACTCCATTTGGATTGCATCACTGTAACAGGCAAAACGCTCGGTGAAAATATTGCCGGCTCAGAAGTGAAAGATTACAATGTGATTCGTCCGATTGACAAACCTTATTCCGAAAAAGGCGGGCTTGCTGTTTTATTTGGCAATTTGGCTCCTGATGGCGCAATTATCAAAACAGGCGGCGTTCAAGGAGGAATTACCCATTTTGAAGGCCCTGCGGTCATTTTTGACTCTCAAGAAGAAGCGCTCGAGGGCATTGCGAAAGGCAAAGTGAAAGAAGGAGATGTTGTTGTCATTCGCTACGAAGGACCAAAAGGCGGCCCTGGAATGCCGGAAATGCTCGCACCAACATCGCAAATTGTCGGCATGGGTCTTGGTCCGAAAGTGGCTCTCATCACGGACGGACGTTTTTCAGGCGCATCCCGCGGGCTTTCGATCGGGCATGTGTCACCAGAAGCTGCTGAAGGCGGGCCAATTGCCTTTATTCAGGACGGCGATCATATTGTCATTGATATTGAGAAACGAACCATTGATGTTCATGTCTCCGAAGATGAATGGAACAAGCGAAAAGCGGAATGGAAAGGCTTTGAGCCGAAAGTAAAAACCGGTTATTTGGCACGCTACTCGAAACTCGTTACATCCGCAAGTACAGGCGGTATTATGAAAATATAAAAAAGAACTCGCCCATCGGCGAGTTCAGCTTGTGGAGAAAGGGATTTTCTCTGCAAGCTTTTTTATTGTTTTTTATATCTTATAACGTGCTAAAAATCGATCTTTTTTTCTCAATCTGCCCCTTTGAACCCGGTATTGGCTTTAAAAGATACCTCCGCATACTTTTTCTCGTCCCGTTTTGCGGAGACAAGCGTGCCAATCACACCTCCGATGAAACCAGCAGGCACAGAAATGAGTGCAGGGTTTGTGAGCGGGAAAAGAGGTTCGCCGACAAAAAAGGCTTTTCCGACTTCCGGATGAATGACGTTTGGACTGACCGACACTAAAACGATCGCCGAAATTAAACCGGCCAGCATAGCAGTAACGGCTCCGGCAGTATTAAACCTTTTCCAGTAAATCGTATAAATTATGACAGGCAAATTAGCGCTCGCAGCGACGCAAAAAGCAAGAGAAACAAGAAATGCGACATTTAATGATTGCGCACCAAGCGCCAGCAGGATCGAAAATGCAGCAACTCCGACAGATGCCCATCTTGCTGCCATCATTTGCTGTTTTTCTGTCACTTTTCCTTTTTTGATGATCTGTCCGTAAATGTCATGAGCAAATGCGGATGCACCAGACAAAACCAAACCAGCAACAACTGCGAGTATTGTTGCAAAAGCGACTGCGGAAACGAATGACATTAAGAAGTCTCCGCCAAGTGCTTTCGCTAGCAGCGGCGCCGCCATATTACCAGCCGGATTTTCAGCGATTATCGTTTCTGATCCGACAAATTTTGCCGCACCGAATCCTAAAAAGATTGTCATGACATAAAAGATTCCGACAACCCATGTTGCGTTGACAACCGATGAACGTGCAGTTTTTGCGTCCTTTACAGTAAAAAACCTCATTAAGATATGCGGGAGCCCAGCCGTTCCCAACACTAAGGCAAGCATCATCGAAATTAAATCTAACGGGTTTTGATATACAATTCCTGAATGCAGGTAGTTTTCGCCATGTGGCGTCGCTTCAGTCATATCGTTGAACATGCCAACAACATTAAAGTTAAATTTCAACAAAACTAGGAAAGAAATGATGATCGTTCCCGCCATAAGCAAGATAGCCTTTATGATTTGCACCCAGCTTGTGGCTGTCATTCCTCCAAATAATACGTAAATCGTCATCATGACGCCAACGAGCAATACTGCGATCCAATAATCAATTCCTAATAATAATTTTATAAGTGCACCTGCACCTACAAGTTGAGCAATCATATAGAAAATAACAATGGTGATGGAGCTGAGAGCAGCTGTTGCGCGGACTTTTTTCTCGCTAAACCTTGCATTTATCATATCAGCCAGTGTATATTTTCCTAAATTTCTGAGAGGCTCTGCAACGATAAATAAAACGAAGAGATAAGCGGTTAAATAGCCGATGCTGTAATAAAAACCATCAAATCCGTTTAATGCGATGGCGCCTGCAATTCCAAGAAAGGATGCGGCTGATAAATAATCGCCTGCTATCGCCAACCCATTTTGCCACCCGGTTAAGCCGCCGCCGGCTGTATAAAATTCGTTTGCGGTTTTTGTTCTTTTTGCAGCCCAATATGTGATATACAAAGTGATTAAAAGAATAATTAAAAACAAAATAAATGCCGGTACACTCATGAAAGGGGAGCCTCCTTATTTAATGTTTTCTTCAATAATTTCATCAGCCATTTGATCAAATGTTGCCGCTTTCTTGACATACATCATGGCAAACACCCAAACCATGACAAACAGCCCCAGGGAATAAATCCATGTCCAAGTAATCCAGCCGATTGCCTTGACCTCAAGAATGGAGGTGTAGCCTGTCAGAATCGGCAAAAGAAAGTATGAAACAAAAAAAACGGCCATGATGGGGACAACAAACTGAACTTTTTTTTGAATCAACTGTTTAAATTTACTGGAAGATACAATTTTTTCATAATCAACAGCATTAGGTTTTGGCGATGCCAATTCGTTGTTATTTTCCAACATAATCCCACTCCTTTTCAGAATATTTATAATTCTAGATCAATTCTAATAATAATGAATATACAATGAACAGTCAACAAAAAAATAAAGCGCTTTCATCACGAATAAAAAAACAGCAAAATCTTTCATAAGATTTTACTGTTCTAAAAAAAGAACGTTTTGTTATTTCCAATGCTGCTTCAAAAATTCGTCACGACCTGATTTTCGGCGATCTTCTTCATATTCTTCGGGATTTTTTTTATAAAAGTCTTGATGGTAGTCTTCCGCCGGGTAAAAAGGTCCTGCCGGCAATATTTTCGTCACAATCGGCTTGTTGAATTTTCCGCTTTTTTCTATCTTTTCTTTGGACTGCTCCGCTTTCTCTTTTTGTTCTGCATTATGGTAGAAAATAGCAGTTCGATATTGGCTGCCTCTGTCATGAAATTGGCCTCCGTCATCTGTCGGGTCAATTTGCTGCCAGTAAATTTCCAACAGCTTTTCGTACGGGAACACGCTGGGATCAAACACAATTTGTACCGCCTCAAAATGCCCGGTTGTTCCTGTTTTCACTAGTTCATAAGTAGGATGATCGACATGCCCGCCCGTATAGCCGGAAACGACTTTTTCAATTCCTTCCCATTGATCAAAAGGTTTTACCATACACCAAAAACATCCGCCGGCAAATGTTGCTACGTCCAGTTTTTTCTTCATTTGAATCGCTCCTTGTTCGTTTCTTGTATGTTTCTAATGGCAGATGCCAAGATTAAAGAAAACAATTTTTACTTGTATCGCAATGATGAGCACCCAAGCGAGGGCATTGAAAACATGTATAGCCGGAAACTTTCTTGGCTGCCGTTTTTTTAGCATAAAGTAGATCAAAACAGATACAATGGTAAAAATTGCGGTTAAACCCAACATGGCTGCAGTAGGAGCAAACCAATAATAATTGTCTAAAACAGGGAAGACAATTGTGGGAGTATAAAATAAAGATAGAGAATACAATCCAAATAACCATGAAAAGATCATTAAAAGCAATATAGAGATTAGTGGAATTTTTTGCAGCAAACGTGATGCCCCTTTCCAAATACGATTCCGATTAAATATATGAGTTTATATGTATTTTATGTTTGAATATAGTCCATGTCAACGATCGTGCTTGATTATGGTAAGATGGTAGAAATACTATGTCATTAGGGGGAATATTAATGAGTTTTGAAGGAAAAGTCGTGATTGTCACCGGAGGAGCGCAAGGGATTGGCAGAGCAGTCGCCAATGCCTATGGAAAAAACGGTGCAAAAGTAGTGATTGCAGATGTAAACGAAAAGGGACGGCAAACAGCTGATGAAATAGACGCCACCTTTATCCGGACAGATGTCAAAAATCCATTAGACATTATCCATTTAATGGGTGATGCACATCATAAATTTGGAAGAATCGATATTGTCGTAAACAATGCGGGTGTTTCCAGATTCAAATCTCTTTATGAATTAACTGTTGAAGAATGGGATGAGGTCGTGAATACAAACTTGAGGGGGGTGTTTTTATGTGCAAGAGAAGCTTCAAGGTATATGAAGAAAAATGAAAAAGGTGGAGCCATCATCAACATTGCTTCCACAAGAGCGTTCATGTCGGAGAAACATTCGGAAGCATATGCCGCCACAAAGGGAGGGATCGTTGCGTTAACCCATGCTCTTGCCATTTCCCTTGGGGAAGATAATATTCGGGTAAACTGCATCAGTCCAGGTTGGATTGAAACAAAAGATTATCATGCGCTTACTGAACGCGATCATTTTCAGCATCCGGCAAAACGTGTGGGCAAACCGGAAGACATTGCCAGAGCCTGTTTGTTTTTATCCCATCCGGACAACGATTTCATCACAGGAGAAAATATTATTATAGACGGCGGCATGACCAAAAAAATGATTTATGAAGAATAAACGAAAACAAACCGGGGATTCCCGGTTTGTTTTCAGCAAAACTGGTCATTCCGATTCGGGTTGGACAGGCCGAAAAGCGGGCGTAAGAAAAGAGCGGTGTAGCTGCCAAGAAGTGCGATGACGGCCCATACCCAACCATGAAAGCTGAAAGAGGCAATGCCGCCGAAATAAGCGCCAACGTTGCAGCCAAAGGCAAGGCGGGCGCCGTATCCCATTAAAATGCCGCCGATAAGCGCAGCAGCTGCTTTGCGAAGAGGGATTTTGCGAAGGGCATAAAATCCGCCGGCGCATGAAGCCAGCATGGCGCCCAATATAATTCCAAAATTCATTACACTAGTGGAATCGGCCAAAACGGACCTCTTCAAAGCTTGGCTGTTAGCCCCTGACCAGTATGCCCATTCCGTGACATCAATCCCCACGGCCATGGCGGCTTTTGATCCCCAAAGAGCAAAAGCGGATGTAATTCCCCAAGGCTGTCCGCGGACAATTAATGTAGCAGCATTTAAAACAGCAAGGACAACCGCCGCCGTCCATAACGGCCAAGAACCGCGGATGATTCTTTTCCATCCTGTCGTTGTTGGAAGAGGCTTCATTTTGGGCGGTCTCACTTTTCGTTCAATGGCAAGAGTCCCCGCAAAAATAGCTGCAAAGACGGCCATTTGAACCGCCCATGCGGAAAAGTAGCTCCCCGTCACATCGGCCAAGGAAACGGTGGGGAAAGCGGGCATTTTATTGATCCAAAAATCAAAGTGCCAAGCACCGAGCACAGAGCCGACAATAAAACCAAATAACGTGATAAACATGGAAGATTGGCCGCCTCCAAGGCTGTATAAAGTGCCTGAAGCACAGCCGTTTCCAAGCTGCATCCCGACGCCGAACAAGAATGAACCGACGATTAAACTCACACCTACAGGTGAAACATATCCGGCCGGTTTAACACCAAAAAGCCCGTAGCCGTTGGCCAGAATGATAGCGAACAGGGTGGAGGCAACCGCCAGCATCACCATATGAGCGCGAATTCCTTCCCCATTGCCGACAGAAACCAATCGCCGAAAAGCGGAGGTAAAGCCGAACCGGGCATGAAACAATGCTGTTCCGAGCAAAAATCCGATCCAAAGCTGAATGCCAAGCTGCAATCCTTGATTTAAAAAGATATATATACTTAAAATAAGTAGCGAAAGCAAAACGACTGTTGCCAGTGTTTTTTGCGGCGATGGCAAAGAAGCTTTCGTTGTTTCTTTCTTTGTTGTGATAGCTGCTTGTTCAGCTGCCAATTTTAATCACTCCTTATTCTGATTTGTTTAGTAAGTTTTGCATGTGGGATATTTTATTACAAAAATATTTATTTGTAAAATGATTTGATTTTCTTCAAACGATTCGCGACTTTATGAGCTGGAAGGAGATTATTCATGAAACAGGGCGACTATACTCAAGGAAACATTTTAAAACAACTTATCTTTTTTTCAGCACCGATTATGGTGACCAATTTTCTCCAAGTTTCCTTCCAGTTTATTGACAGCCTATGGGTTGGAAATTTACTGGGAGCCAATGCCCTTGGTGCTGTTGCCATTTCCGGTACGGTCATCTTTGCGGTTTTATCCTTCATTATCGGCATCAACCAGGCGACATTAACGATTTTATCGCAGCTGAAAGGGAAGCAGGATGAAGAGGGGCTGAAGCAATACGTCAATGCTTTTGTCGTCACGCTTTTTCTTCTATCCATTATTTTGGGGTGCATCGGATTCTTTTTGGCGCAGCCTATTTTGCGCATGCTTGACACTCCTGACGGCATGATGGATGCTGCCACGCTTTATTTGCAAATTAATTTTCTCGGTATCATTTTTTTGTTTGGATATAACTTTGTGGCGACTTTGATGCGTGCAGTGGGGGAAAGCAAAGCGCCGGTTTATTTTGTCGTAATGGCTGTTTTGTTAAATGCTGTTTTAGACCCATTATTTATTTCTGTTTTCGGTTTCGGGATTGCCGGCGCAGCATATGCAACGGTTTTTGCACAGGGAATTGCCTTTCTATTCGGCATGTATTTGGCGATCAAGCGCAAGCTCGTCCCTTTTTCTTGGCCAAAAATGCCCGATAAAAAAGAGATTCTGCTCATATTAAAAATGGGGGTGCCGTCCGGTCTGCAAATGTTGGTTATTTCTGCCGGAGTGACAGCGATCATGAGCGTGGTGGCAGGATTTGGAGAAGATGTGCTTGCAGGATTCGGAGCAGCCCAAAGGCTTGACAACCTCATCATGCTCCCGGCAACGTCCCTCGGCACGGCTGTCACAAGTCTTGCCGGACAAAATATTGGAGCGAACCGCTGGGATCGTGTTTACAAAATCGGCCGGTACGGTTTGGTTTATAATTTGATGATCATGCTGACATTCGCTTTTTTTATTCTCTTTTTTGCTCATATCGGAGTGCAATGGTTTATCAAGGAAGAAAGGGCAGTGGATTTTGGCACGGAATATTTAAAAATCATTGCTTTTTTCTATCCTTTTCTAGGGATCAATTTTATTTTAAACGGTGTAGTGCGAGCGTCGGGCGCGATGATGCAAGTGTTGATGTTGAACATTATCTCGTTTTGGGTGCTTAGGTATCCGCTCACCTATCTTTTCTCAAAATTGCTGGGAGATGAAGGGATAGGCATCGGAATGGGGGTAAGCTTTGTTATTTCCAGTCTGTTTGCTTTTCTTTATTATCGTTTCGGAGGCTGGAGAAAGAAAGAATTGTTTAAAGATGCTGCATGAGAAAAAAGCCATTCCCTCATTTATTCAGAGGGATGGCTTTTTACATAATCGGCAAAATTATAGATTAATTTAGCTGTTAAGCCCCAGATGACTTTATCTTGGTAATAATAGAAAAACTGTTTCGTTTTTGCTGATCTAAATCTGTATTGTTTTCCCCCGTAAATATGCTCGAATGGAAAATTTTCATCAGGAACTGCTTGAAACTGCACTTCGTATACTTTCGGTTCAGTATTGAGAAAAAAGGAAAAAGGAACTGTAAACATTTCGGAGACTTCATCTTCATTCGGGTGAAACAATGTATTTGCTTCAATTATGCCGATAAAAGGATAAATCATTGTTCCGTATGGTGTGATCAAATAATCGATCGGATGCACGTGATGGATCGCCTCGGCAGGTATGCCGAGCTCCTCAGAGGTCTCTCGGATGGCTGTCTCCATTGCGTGGCGGTCAAACGGCTCGATCTTCCCGCCGGGGAAACAAACATCCCCAGGCTGGCATCTTAAATGTTTTGCGCGAACTTCAAACAAAAGACAAGGTTCTTCTGCTTCTTGAATGAAAGGGAGCAAAACGGCGAATTTTTTCAGCTTGTCGATTCCGTGCAAAGTTGGTTTCCGCTGTTTGACTGTATTAAAAATATCTTTGACTTGCATGTTTCCACCTTCTCCAGTTGTTCTCTCTCTTTTTCATTATATAGGAAAAAAAGAAAAATTCGTTGATCATATCGTTTTTCTTTTGAATAAGCCAAAAATATTTTGCCACAATAAGGAGAAGAAACAGCGAGAGGTGAAGATCCGTGGAATGGTTCCCAAACAAAAAAAGGACACGAAAACAAACATCTTTGGAAATGCGAACTGATGTTCATGATTTGTATGAGCCGTCTCGTGAAGCATACGGGCAGGCTTATCACATTAAGGATAAGGAAGAAGAGGAGAAAGAATCGGAAGGGAATTGATCACAAGATATTTTCAGTCAACGTAAATATTTTTCCTCCAAAACCGGGAATCCCCGGTTCTTTTTATGTCTTTTTCTAAAATCTACCCCGAACCTAGTTGCCAGCAAAATTACAAATCAATTTCGAACATCCTCAGCATGATTGGCATACTGAAGCGAATTTGATAAAAATAATTTTTTTGCCAAATGTCATGACAGTGGTGCAAAATATGATATGATAAAGAATGTTTACATATAACAATTCATTTGTAAAGACAGATGAATGGGGGAGGTTGAAAAATGAAGAGCCTTTCAAAGGAAAAACTTTTAGGAATAGCTGGTCTTGCATGGCTTTTTGATGCGATGGATGTTGGTGTGCTTTCATTTATAATTGCGGCTTTAAAAGAAGATTGGGATTTATCTCCTGAACAAATGAGCTGGATCGGAAGCATGAACTCGATCGGGATGGCAGCAGGTGCATTTTTATTTGGTCTTTTATCCGACAAGATTGGAAGAAAAAAAGTCTTTATCATTACGTTATTGTTATTTTCAGTCGGGAGCGGCCTGTCAGCCTTTACTGCGACTTTATCGGCTTTTTTAATTTTACGCTTTTTGATCGGCATGGGTTTAGGCGGAGAACTGCCGGTCGCTTCCACGCTTGTTTCGGAGAGCGTTCCTGCAAAGGAGAGGGGAAAAACGGTTGTCTTGCTTGAAAGTTTCTGGGCAGGAGGCTGGCTGGCAGCTGCGATCATCTCCTACTTTATAATTCCGAAATACGGGTGGCAAACGGCTTTGCTATTAACCGCCATCCCTGCCTTTTATGCTATATATTTGCGTCTGCAGCTTCCTGATTCAAAAAAGTTCGAATCAAGTCAATACAAAGCAAAAAGAAATGCATGGCAGCACATTGCCGCCGTTTGTTCAAAAAAACATGCCAAATCGACGGCTGTGCTTTGGATATTATGGTTTTCGGTCGTCTTTTCCTATTACGGCATGTTTTTATGGCTGCCAAGCGTTGTGATCATGAAAGGCTACAGTTTAGTCCAAAGCTTTGAATATGTTTTGATTATGACTCTTGCGCAGCTGCCGGGTTACTTTAGCGCGGCTTGGCTTATTGAACGGGCGGGAAGAAAATTCGTCCTAGTCACCTATTTGATTGGAACAGCGGTCAGCGCCTTCTTTTTCAGTTTTGCCGACTCGGTTTTTGTGCTTTTAATGTCAGGAATCTTTTTATCGTTTTTTAACTTGGGAGCATGGGGGGCGCTTTATGCTTATACACCTGAACTTTATCCAACGGAAATTCGGGGAACTGGTGCTGGTATGGCGGCGTCTTTCGGCCGGATCGGCGGCATTTTTGGCCCGCTTTTCGTCGGCTATTTGGCAGCACAAAACGTTTCGGTCGGAAATATTTTTTTGATTTTTTGCATCGCCATTGTGATAGGGGCATTGGTTGTTCTTTTGTTCGGCAGAGAAACAAAAGCTCTGGAACTTGAGTAAAAGGGCCTCTGAAGGAATTTTTCCTTTAGAGGCCTACTTGATTTGATAGTAGTTGAAAAGTTGTTTTTGAAAGGAAGAAAGTTCGGGGTATTCGGAAAGATTTGAAAGCATCCCTTTTATAACTGGAAGCCTTGGCTCATCAGACATCATTTCTTTTTCCAAAACATCAATGGTGACTTGTAAATGCCCATTATCATTTATCTGTTGGCTCGCTTCTTTCAATTGTTCTAAGATGCCCTTTGGGCAATCTGCATCTTTTGGATCGACATCAGTTTGAAACAACAGATTTTGAAGCATCTCAGCACAAATTAACGGCGGTGATTGTCTGGATAATAATCCTTCCACAATGTCATCTAGAATATGCAAAATATACCCGGCCAACTCCTCTTTTTCTGCTGCGGCTTTTTTTTCAAAAATGAAAAACTGAATAAAGCAAAAATATATTCCCTGAATAATAATGTTTAAATCAGCTATATATTTTTCGATGCGGCTCCCGTAAATATTTTTTAAATTTGCAGAGAAAAACCCGAACATGTAGTTTTTCATAGCGGTTAACAGCGTATCAATTTTTTCATTGTGTTTTGTTAAATTTTCTTGGTTTTGCATAATGAACATTTCTTTGTGATCGAGAATCACCTCAAGCAGGGAAGATAATTGTTGCAAAAAACGCTCTCGCGGGTCATCGTATTTGGACCCGATCAAGTTGGTGTTTGTCTTTAATTTACTAAAAAATTGTTCGAGAATTTTGATCAACAAGTCTTCTTTTGATTTGAAATAAAAATAAAAGGAACCTTTCGGAATGCCGCATTCATTGGCGATTTCTTGGATTGAGGTGGAGGAATATCCTTTTCGGGCAAACAACTTCATGGCCGATTCAATGATTAAACGTTCTTTATCTTTCATCTCCTTCACGCCCCTTCATTTTTGATTCTTTTCATCAACAAAATGTATTTCATGTTGACTAGTAGACGACCGGTCAATTATAATGTGATTATCTAGTCAGTCATCTATTAGTATGGCGGATTTTGACTACATTGTCAATTTTAAAAAAGGATGTGAGACTTTGGAGAAGATCATTCAGTTTTCATTAAAAAATCGGCTCGCCATTTGGATTTTAACGGCGATGGCAATTTTTGCCGGTTTGTACTCCGGTTTGCATATGAAATTGGAAACAATCCCTGACATTAATACTCCTGTCATAACTATCACGACTACATATCCGGGGGCTGCGCCGGAAGAAGTAAAAGAAAAGGTGACGATCCCTCTTGAGGAAGCCGTCCGCAATTTAAACGGCGTGGAAACGGTGAGCTCCAATTCTTTTGAAAATGCTTCTTCCATCCAGATAGAATATCAATATGAAAAAGATATGGAGCGGGCCGAAGCAGAAGTGGAAAAGGCGATCAAACAGATTGAATTCCCCGAAGGCGCAGGTGAACCGAATATTGCAAGGTTCAGCATTAACGCGTTTCCGGTATATACCGTCAGCTTCTCTGATAGCGGAAAATCTCTTGCAGAGCTGACGAGGCTTGTAGAGGATGTGATTGTTCCGGAACTGAAAGGCATAGATGGTGTGGAGAACGTTGTGACTTCCGGACAGCAAGTAGAAGAAGGACGGCTCGTTTTTCGTCAAGACAAACTAAAAAAATATGGTCTTGATGAAGAAACGGTCAAAAATTACATTCAAGGCGCAGATCTGAGAACACCGTTGGGCCTGTATGCGTTTCAAGATGCCGAAAAATCTGTAGTTGTAGACGGGAATATAGCAACCGTCGATGATTTAAAAGCTCTTGAAATTCCGATCACTCCAGCGCCTTCAGTCCAAGATCAGCATTCAGCGTTGCCGCAAAACGCTAGACAAAATCGTCCGGTCGGGCCAAATCCGATAAACCAGGCAACGATTACAGGGCTGCCAACTGTAAAATTAGGCGAAATTGCCGACATTGAAATCGTTGGAAGGGCGGAAACGGTATCAAGAACAAACGGTAAAGAGGCTATCGGATTGCAGATTGTCAAAGCAACGGATGCAAATACCGTTGAAGTTGTCAATGAAGTGAAGGAAAAGCTCGCCGATTTGCGCAAAGAATACAAAGGGCTTGAAGTCGATTCAACTCTGGATCAGGCAGAACCGATTGAAAAATCCGTTGAAACAATGTTAAATAAAGCTTTGTTCGGCTCCATTTTTGCCGTCATTGTCATATTGCTCTTTTTGCGCAACGTTCGTTCAACATTGATATCTGTCGTATCTATTCCGCTTTCCATTTTGATCGCGCTCATTGTTTTGAAGGAAATGGACATCACTCTTAACATGATGACATTAGGTGCCATGACAATGGCGATCGGCAGGGTGATTGATGATTCGATTGTCGTGATCGAAAACATTTACCGCCGCATGACATTAAAAGAAGAAACGTTAAAAGGAAAACAGTTGATCATTGCGGCAACGAAAGAAATGTTTATTCCTATTATGTCATCAACGATTGTGACAATCGCGGTTTTCTTGCCTCTTGCTTTTGTGGGAGGAATGGTAGGCCAATTATTTATGCCGTTTGCACTTACCATTGTATTTTCGCTGTTGGCATCATTATTGGTAGCCGTGACGGTTGTGCCGGCATTGGCTTATGTTTTGTTCAGAAAAGGAGTGAACCGTCGGGCTGAGAACAAAAGTAATTCTGGCCTGCTAGTGAACAGCTACAAAAAGATTTTGACTTGGGCTCTCAATCATAAATGGATAACATCTCTTATCGCAGTCCTTTTGCTTGTTTCCAGTTTGTTTTTAGTCCCTTTCATCGGAGCAAGCTTTTTGCCTAATGAACAACAAAAACAAGTCATTGCCACCTATAACCCTAAACCAGGACAAACGCTGGAAGATGTGAAAGACATTGCTTTAAAAGCAGAAGATTATTTTCTCCACCGCGATCATGTCCGAACGATCCAATTATCTGTTGGCGGCGAAAACCCGATGAATCCGGGAAATCAAAATCAAGCGATATTTTTTATTATGTATGATGAGGATACGCCGAACTTTGAAAAAGAAAAAGAGGCCATTATCAAAGATTTAAGCAAGTTATCGAATAAGCAAGGCGACTGGGAAACGATGGACATGTCCTCAGGATCAACGAACGAGTATACATTGTATGTATACGGCGATTCAATGAAAGATATTGAACCAGTTGCTTCTAAAGTGGAAAGGCTGCTAAAAGAGGAACCAGATGTTCGAAATGTCGATACAAGTTTATCTGAAACATATGATGAATACACATTTGCCGTCAATCACAAAGAATTGAGCAAGCTGGGTTTGACAACCGGCCAAATTGCCATGGAACTCAGCCGCCAGCATGATCGTCCGGTTTTAACAACGATTCAAAAAGACGGCCGTGATATTGACGTTTATTTAGAAACAGAGGAAGAAACCTATCGTTCTATCGAAGATATGAAAAATAAGACCATTCTCTCTCCATTAGGCGTAAATGTGAAAATTGGAGATATTACAGAAGTGAAAGAGGGCGAGACATCCAATACGATATCAAGACGAGACGGGAAATATGCCGCAACGATCAGCGGCGAAATCACTTCAGATAATGTTGGAAAAGTGAATGCGGACATCCAAGAAAAACTTGATGAATTGGATTTGCCGCCTGGTGTAGATGTTGAAACGGGCGGGGTGGCAGAGCAGATGAATGAATCGTTTGCTCAATTAGGAATGGCGATGCTTGCTGCGATTGCGGTTGTTTATTTTGTGCTGGTCGTTACGTTTAGCCAAGGACTTGCGCCATTTGCCATTTTGTTCTCGCTGCCATTTACCGTCATTGGCGGACTTTTAGCACTGTGGATTTCCGGTGAAACATTAAGCGTTTCCGCATTAATCGGCGCGTTGATGTTGATCGGGATCGTCGTGACGAACGCAATCGTTTTGATTGACAGAGTGATTCATAAGGAACGGGAAGGACTATCCACTCGAGAAGCGCTCGTAGAAGCCGGTGCAACTCGTCTCCGTCCGATCTTAATGACGGCGCTGGCTACAATCGGAGCATTAATTCCGCTTGCTTTAGGTTATGAAGGCGATGGAGGGATGATTTCGAAGGGACTCGGCGTTACGGTGATCGGCGGTTTAACAAGCTCTACATTGCTAACGCTTGTCATCGTCCCGATTGTCTATGAAATATTGAGCAAGTTTAGAAGGAAAAGTTCGCTTGAACATCAACAATGATGCCGCTGAAAAGCAGCACTTTTTAAAAAGGCAGGAAACACCGACGTTTGAAAAAATGCACAAAAAAACCGGATGCTGAATGATGCACCCGGTTTTTTTCATAATTGCAATTGAAACATAAAGCCGCCTGTTAGGCAAAACAGGCGGCTTTAACGGAGAAGGTGAGATTCGAACTCACGCGGCGGTTGCCCGCCCTAACGCATTTCGAGTGCGTCCCCTTCAACCACTTGGGTACTTCTCCAAAATATTTGATCGGGAAGACAGGATTTGAACCTGCGACCCCCACGTCCCGAACGTGGTGCTCTACCAAGCTGAGCTACTTCCCGTTTGTGTCGACAAAAAACATTATACAACATAGTGAACATTTTGTCATCAAAAAAATTTATTTTTTTTAAATAAAGGAATGGCCATCTTTTTGTAGAATGAAGGTAGAAATACAGAAAGGAGCATTCCTGTTAGAAGTTTTTTCGGGGACTTGAATAAAAAAAGCCCTCTTGGTATGATTCGGGGGTGTCAATCACACGAATTGACCCCTAATTTGGATACCAAGGAGGACTATACATGAATTCTATCTCAAACAAGAAGATTAATCAAGTCACCGATCAAACGCTGGTTGTTGGCATGGATATCGCGAAAAAGAAGCATTACGCCTGCTTTGTGGATGAGCGAGGGAGGGTGCTGAAAAAATCGTTTCCCGTTCCGCAATCCAGAGAAGGGTTGGAATGGTTGTACCAGTGCATCGTGAAAGCGATGGAGGAATTTGAAAAAACGGAAGTGATCGTTGGCATCGAGCCAACGGGACATTATTGGCTCAATCTCGCTTACTTTCTTGACGAGAAGGGCAT